>JALZHV010000367.1 GCA_030860625.1 Actinomycetota bacterium | reverse complement strand
GAATTCCCCGGCCGCGTTGAAGAAGCGGTTGAAGCTCGATTGCAGGTCCGCCGCGGGCATCGCAGCTAGACTAGCCACGCTCGTGCCGGACACCGACACGCACACCCTCCCCCTGACCGCCACCGCAGACCCCGCCGACGAGGCGATGTGCGCGCGTGCGCGCGAACGCTACGCGGGCGATCGCAAGAGCCGCTGGCGCAAACGCCGCAAGCGCCACGCGCAGCTGCCGAACCTGATCATCATCGGCGGGCTCAAGTGCGGGACGACGAGCATCCACCACTACCTCGGCCTGCATCCGGAAATCCAGATGTCGAAGCCGAAGGAGCTCAACTTCTTCGTCTCGGAGCTGAACTGGGACCTCGGCCTCGACTGGTACGCGAGCCGCTTCGACGACCGCTTCCCGGTGCGCGGCGAGTCCTCCCCGCACTACACGAACCTGCCCCGCTTCGAGGGCGTGCCGGAGCGGATCAAGCAGAACTGCCCCGACGCGCGGCTGCTCTACATGGTCCGCGACCCGATCAAGCGGATCCTCTCCCACTGGGTCCACGCCACCGGCGCCGGTTACGAGCACGGCGACCTGGTCGAGGTCCTCTCCAACCCCAACTCCTCCTACATGAACCGCTCCAAGTACTGGGCGCAGCTGCAGCCCTACCTCGAGCGCTTCGACCGCGAGCAGATCGCGATCATCACCCAGGAGGAGCTGCAGACCGAACGCGAAGCGACGATGCGCAAGGCGTTCGCCTTCGCCGGCGTCGACGAAAACTTCGTCTCCGAGCAGTTCGACCGCGAGTGGGAGAAGTCGAGCGCGAAGCAGAGCGACAAATACCAGTTCATGGAGAAGCTGATCAAACTGCCGGGCTTCCGCTCCTTCGATCGCAACTTCGACCGCCTCCCCGAGTCGATGCGCTGGATCGTCGAGAAGGTCGTCCACGACCCCGAGAAGCCCCCGGCGCCGAAGCCGAAACTCCCCGACGACCTCTTCGAGACGATCCGCGGCCGCTTCACCGAGGACGTCGCCGAACTGCAGAAGTTCGCCGGCCGCGAGTTCGCCGGCTGGCACGACTACAGCTGAGCCGCTTCCGATTCTTGGCACACCCCGCTGTGCTGAATCTCGGATGCGCCGGGTAGGTTCGGGTCGATGAGACGGCTCATCCCAGATCCCGGCCCCACCACGGTCTCCGAGCAGCTGGATACCTACCGGCCCTGGGAGGAACCGCACGGGGAGCGGCCGCTGGTGGCGATGAACTTCGTCGCCACCGCTGACGGGCGGGCGACGATCGAAGGGCGCTCGGGGCCGATCGGCTCCGACACCGACACCGCGATGCTGGTCGGGTTGCGGAACCGCTGCGACGCGCTGATGGTCGGGGCGGGGACGATGCGGGTGGAGCAGTACGGGCGGCTGGTCACCAAGGACGAGACGCGCGAGCGGCGCAAGAGCATCGGCCTCCCTCCCGAGCCGCTGATGGTGCTGGTCAGCGGCCGGCTCGACCTCCCCTGGGAGGCGCCGCTCTTCACCGAAGGCGGCGAGGTGCTGATCTTCACCGCCTCGGAGGCGGAGCCGCCGCGGACCGAGAGCTCGGTCGAGGTGGTGCGGCACGAAGGGGCGGTCGACTTGACCGAGGCCGTGCGGTACCTGCGCCGGGAGCGCGGCGTCCGGGCGCTGCTCTCCGAGGGCGGCCCCCACCTCCACGCGCAGATGCAGGCCGATGGCCTCGTCGACGACCTCTTCCTGACGATCGCGCCGAAGCTGAGCGGCGGCGAGGCGCCGCGGATCACCGAGGGGTCGCTCCCCCGCGTCGGCGAGCTGGAGCTCGCCTGGCTACTGGAGGAGGACGGCGAGCTCTTCGCCCGCTACCGGCGGTCCTAGACGGCGTATCCAATACCGTTCTCTTCCCGGCGAGAGACGAGGAGAGAGGAACCGATGGACTTCAACCCCAGCCCCGAGGTCGCACAGCTGCGCGAGCGCGTGCTCGACTTCATGGACGCGGAGATCTACCCGCAAGAGCGGGAGATCATGGAAGCGCTCGACGAGGAGGTCGCGCCCGGCGTCCCCTACCCGGAGAACCTGACCGCCGTCCGCGAGAAGGCGAAGAACGACGGGCTCTGGAACCTGTTCATGCCCGATGAGCGCTTCGGGCCGGGGCTGAAGAACTGGGAGTACGGGCTGCTCTGCGAGGAGATGGGGCGCAGCCCGATGGCGGCGCCGATGGCCTTCAACTGCTCGGCCCCCGACACCGGCAACATGGAGATCCTCGCCGAGCACGGGACCCCCGAACAGCGCGAACGCTGGCTGGAGCCGCTGCTCGAGGGCCGGATCCGCTCCTGCTTCTCGATGACCGAGCCCGAGGTCTCCGGCTCGGACCCGACGCTGCTGCAAGCGAAGGCGGTTCT
>JALZHV010000068.1 GCA_030860625.1 Actinomycetota bacterium | reverse complement strand
CGCTTTCACCTCGTCGCCGCCGGCACGGCGGGCAGCTGGTTCAGGCCGGAGCGGCGGCCTTGTCGCCGAACCGCTCGGTCAGCAGCTCGTCGAGATACTCCTCCGCGCCCTCTTCGTCCTTGTCGAGCGCGTACATGAACTCCGAGGCGAGGATCTTCTTCGCCCGGGTGTACATCTGCTTCTCCCCGGTGGAGAGGCCCTTTTCCATCTCGCGGATCGCGAGGTTGCGGACGACCTCGGCCAGCTCGAACACGTCGCCGGTCTTGATCTTCTCGCGGTTGTACTTGAAGCGCCGGTTCCAGTTCTTCGGCATCTCCGAGACGTCGTCGGTGAGGACGTCGGTGACCTTCTTGATTTCTTCCTCGTCGATGACGCGTCGCAGGCCGGCTTTGCCGGCGTTTTCGCAGGGGACCATCACCGTCAGCTCGTTGTGGAGGATTTTGATCGTGAGGTATTCACGCTCCTCCCCCATCAGCTCCCGGGTCTCTTTGGCCATCACCAGGCCTGCTCCGTGATGCGGGTAAACGACCTTGTCGCCCTCCTCGAAATCGCAGACGTATTCCACGTCCTCGAAGACAGCCTCCACGGTGGCCTCATCTAGCTCGGAAATCGGTGACTCCTTTCGTTTGTCGACGGCAGGTGGCGCCGTCAGCTCTGCAAGTACCGGTCGACCAGATCGACCTCCTGGAGCCGCCTCAGGCCCTCGCGGATGTCCTTGGCCCGCATCGGCCCGACTCCGTCGACGGCGGCGAGTTCCTCGTCGGAGGCCGCACAGACCTCCTCCAACCCGCCCAGCTCCTGGATGATCTTCTGGACAACAAGCTTGGGAATGCGCGGGACCCGGCCCAACACCCGGTATCCGCGGGGCGCGACCGGGAAGTCCAGGGTGTTGATCTTGCGGTCGTAGCCGAGCAGCTCGGCGAGGCGACCGAAGTCGAGCACCTCCTGGTGGGGCATCCGGCCCAGCGCCTGGATCACCGCGGTCAGGTTCTGCTCGGAGTCCTCGACCGAGTAGTCCCGGATCAGCGCGGTCTTGTCGGCGGCGACGCCGACCATCGTCTCCTCCAGCTGCATCTCGATCAGCCGGCCCTCGGTGCCGAGCTCGACGATGTAGCGCTCGATCTCGACCGCCATCCGCGTCACCAGCTCGGCCCGCTGCAGGACCGAGAGCGCGTCGTGCAGCACGCCGCCGCCCTCGAACTCGAGCTGGGTCAGCCGCGCCGAGACCTGGTCGAGGCGCTGGCGGTACTTCTCGAGCGTGGCCAGGCCCTGGTTCGCCTTGGCGAGCACGGCCGGGATGTCCTGGAGGATGTACTTCGTGCCCTCGACGTAGAGGGAGACGACGTCGCGGCGCTGCGAGATCGCGATCACCAGCGCGGTCGTCTGTTTGGAGACGCGCTCGGCGGTGCGGTGGCGGGTGCCGGTCTCCGAGCTCAAGATCGTCGGGTCCGGCATCAGCTGGACGTTGGCCCAGGCGATCTTGGTCGCCTCGCCGTTCAAGACGATCGCCCCGTCCATCTTCGCCACCTGGTAGAGCATCGCCGGCGTGTAGTCGACGTCGAGCTTGATCCCGCCCGAGAGCAGGTGGGAGATGTCGTCGAGGTCGCCGACGACCAGCAGACCGCCGGTCCGCGAGTGGACGATGTTGTCGATCCCCTCGCGCAGCGCGCCGCCCGGGGCGACTACGTCAAGTGCTCTGAGAAGTCGGGGATCTTGGCGTTCTGAAAGCTCTTGGAGCTCATCCCCAGACATAGAAGGCATCTCCTAGAGGATGGCAGAAACGGCTCTGGAATGCGGTCTGGGGCATGTCCGAGTGGACAGGTCGGAATAGCGTTTGTCAAGGGGCTCTCTTCAAGAGATGCAGGAGCCCCTCTTGCCCCGGGCCAGACGGTGAATAGAAACCGGAGTCGCGGGCCCCCGGCCGCGACTCCGCTCACACAGCCTCTAATTAGCTACATACAGCGCATGGGGCGATTCAATTACGTATTCGCCTTCCCAAATTGCATTGGTCGGGCAAAGGAAGCCACCTGCCGTCCTTGCCACGGTGGCTGAGATTGCAAGCACTGGTTCAGATCCACCAGTGAGGGTGGCGAGTTTGGTGCCGGCGCCGGTGCCGTAGGTGCAGCTGGTGCCGAAAATTCCTAATGTCACCGAATTACCTGTGCCGGTTACTTCGCCGCTGGCTCCCGACGTATATTTGATGTCGAATGATCCATTCGAAACGGTATGCGTTGTCTGGTTGCATCCTTCAAACTGGATAGCAATCGCATTAGCGGAAATAGTGATACTGAACTGCTGATTCGTTGTTATATGGATTGTGGAATTTGAGCAGGTTGCGATGGTGGTGCTTCCAGATTTCCATCGAATTGAGACTGCTTTCTTAGTGACAATATGAATTGTCGTATCAGACGGATAAACCGTGTTACACGCGCTATCTGTGCAGAGTTGAGTCGCTGAAGCCGTGCCAGTCCCAGCGAATGCCAACAAGCCGAGTCCTGCGATCGCGGCAAGCGCCGTCATCTTCAGGTACTTCATGAGGTCTCCCTTTGCTTCCGGGCGCAGCGCGCCAGTTGCTAGAGCTACATGTCGTAGCACTGGGGAGAGTCTTAGTCAAAAATACATGGGTACCCAAAGACCCGCTACTCACCGGAGATGAATTGGACTAAGTCGCGGGCGGGGTCGATGCCCCAGCGGGTGCCGACTTCGGCCAGCTCGGGACTGAGGGGCCAGCGGTCGGGACGCTCCTCGCCCTCGTGCTGGGGGTTGGCGCCCTTGAGGGCCATGCAGCCGGTGTTGTCGCCGATCTCGCGGATCGCTTTGAGGTCCTCGGGGCGGAGGCGCTGGTCGGGCGGGAGGGCCGCCAGCTCGGCGCGCTTGTTCTCGATCGGGCGGGCCTCGGGACCGATCTCCTGGATCAGGGTCGGGGCGACCGACTCGACCGCGGGGTGGCCGAGGTTCCACTGGCAGGCGAGCTGCATCGGGGTAAGGCCGGTGCGCTCGGCGAAGGGCCGCAGGCGGTCCAGCTTCCCGAGGCCCTCCTCGATCCAGCCTTCCGGGCGGAACTTGCGGTGGTCGTGCTCGGCCATCTCCATCCCGGATCGGACATCGCCCCAGAAGAGGCCGCCGTAGTCGACCACCCGGGTCAGCACCTTGACCCCGTGGCGCGCCGCGGCCTCGAGGCAGAGCTCGCCGGGCCAGGGCTCGAGCGGGTTGAGGATCACCATCGCCCAGTCGATCCGGTCGCCGAAGCGCTCGAGGCAGTCGATGACGTCGAGCGTGAAGCCGTTGGCCGGCCCGGGCGCGACGCCGATCCGCGCCGTCAGGCCCGCCTCGCGCAGCGCCGCCATCCCGTCCCAGACGACCTCGCTGGAGTAGCCGATGCGGTCGGGGTTGTGGAGCAGCAGCAGGTCGAAGGAGCCGGCGCCGATCCGCTCCAGGCTCTTCTCGGTCGCCATCCGCAGGTAATCCGCGTACCGGTCGGGGCCGCGCAGGCGCGGGTCGGTGAAGCGCGGGAACCCTTTCGGCCCTTCGCGCTCGCCCTCGTAGAAGTCGTGGCCGACGGCGCCGATCAGGCAGTACTCGTCGCGGGAGGCGTTGGCCAGCGCCCGCCCCAAGACCCGGTCGGCCTCGCCCTGCCCGTAGGCGTCGGCGGTGAGGACGGTGTCGATCCCGCCGCCCGGCCGCAGCAGCGCTTCCAGCCGCTCCTCCTCGATCGTCTCCCCGAAGCGGAGGAAGCGCCCCCCGCTCCAGGTGCCGATCGCTGCCCGGCCCGGCTCCTTCAACGCCCGCCCTCGGTCAGGACTGGTCGTCGGAGGAGTCGGGGGCGTCGTCCTCGCCGCCCTCGCCCTCGTCGCCCTTGGCGCCGACGCCGACCTTCTCGCGCTCGGGCTCGCTCAGCTTCGGCTTGCTCGGGGCGATGATCTCCAGGTCGAGCGGTTTGTCTTCCTCGTCCCCGGCGGGGTTGCGGGAGACCATCACGGTCGAGCCGGGGGTCATCTCGCCCTGGCGCAGGACTTCGTCGGCCAGCGGGTCCTCGATGTAGCGCTGGATCGCCCGGCGCAGCGGGCGGGCGCCCATCGACGGGTCCCAGCCTTTGTCGACCAGCAGGTCCTTGGCCTCGTCGGTCAGCTCCAGCTGCAGTTCGTGCTCGGCGACCTGGACGCGGACCCGGTTGATCATCAGGTCGATGATCTCCTTGACCTCGTCCTTGGCGAGCTTGTGGAAGACGATCACCTCGTCGATCCGGTTGAGGAACTCGGGCCGGAAGACTTTCTTCAGGTCGCTCATGATCCGGTTCTTCATGTCGCCGTAGGACATACCGGTCTCGTCGGCGACGGTGAACCCGATCGAGGTGTTCTTGGCGATCTCGCCGGCGCCGATGTTCGAGGTCATGATCACGATCGCGTTGCGGAAGTCCACGGTGCGACCCTGGGCGTCGGTAAGGCGCCCGTCCTCGAGGATCTGCAGGAGGATGTTGAAGACGTCCGGGTGCGCCTTCTCGATCTCGTCGAGCAGCAGCACCGAGTACGGCTTGCGGCGCACGGCCTCGGTCAGCTGGCCGCCCTCGTCGTAGCCGATGTAGCCCGGGGGCGAGCCGACCAGGCGGCTGACCGCGTGCTTCTCCATGTACTCGGACATGTCGATCCGGACCATCGCCTCCTCGTCGCCGAAAAGGAAGTCGGCGAGGGTGCGGGCGAGCTCGGTCTTGCCGACCCCGGAGGGGCCGAGGAAGATGAACGAGCCGGCCGGGCGCTTCGGGTCCTTGATCCCGGCGCGAGAGCGACGGATCGCTTTCGAGACGGCGGTGATCGCGACCTCCTGGCCGATCACCCGCTTGTGGAGTTCCTCCTCCATCCGGATCAGTTTCTTGGTCTCGGCCTCGGTCAGTTTGAAGACGGGGATGCCGGTCCACATCGAGACGATGTCGGCGATCTCCTCCTCGCCCACCTCGGGACGCTCGCCGTTCTCGCCCTCGGCCCACTCGTCTTCGAGCTGGCGCTTGCGGGTGGTGAGCTGGCGCTCGGTGTCGCGCAGGTTGGCGGCCTTTTCGAACTCCTGGGCCTCGATCGCGGCCTCCTTTTCGCGCCGCGTCTTCTCGATTTCCTCCTCGAGGTCGCGGTAGACGGGAGGCGTGCTCATCGACTTGATGCGCATCCGCGAGCCGGCCTCGTCGATCAGGTCGATCGCCTTGTCGGGGAGGAAGCGGTCGGAGATGTAGCGGTCGGCGAGCTCGGCGGCTGCTTCCAGCGCGTCGTCGCGGATCGTGACTTTGTGGTGCTGTTCGTAGCGCTCGCGCAGCCCTTCGAGGATCTTCACCGTGTCCTCTGGCGAGGGCTGGTCGACCTTGATCTGGGCGAAGCGGCGCTCCAGCGCCGAGTCCCGCTCAAGGTACTTGCGGTACTCGTCGAGGGTGGTGGCGCCGACGGTCTGCAGCTCGCCGCGGGCCAGGGCCGGCTTCAGGATCGAGGCGGCGTCGATCGCGCCCTCGGCGGCGCCGGCGCCGACCAGGTTGTGGAGCTCGTCGATGAAGAGGATGATGTCGCCGCGCTGGGTGATCTCTTTCATCACCTTCTTGAGGCGCTCCTCGAACTCGCCGCGGTACTTGGAGCCGGCGACCAGCGCCGCCAGGTCGAGCGTGTAGATCTGCTTGTTCTTCAGCAGCTCCGGGACCTCGCCTTTGTTGATCCGCGCGGCGAGGCCCTCGACGACGGCGGTCTTGCCGACGCCCGGCTCGCCCAGCAGCACCGGGTTGTTCTTGGTGCGGCGGGAGAGGACCTGCATGATCCGCTCGATCTCTTTCTCGCGGCCGATCACCGGGTCGAGCTTGCCCTCCTCGGCGAGGCGGGTGAGGTTGCGGCCGAACTGGTCGAGCAGTTTCGAAGACTTTTTGCCCTCGCCACCGGCGCCGCCGCCACCGCCGCCGCCCTGGCGACGGCCGCCGGGGCCGGAGAGCATGCGGATGACCTCGTTGCGGATCTTGTCCGAGTCGGCGTCGAAGTCGAGCAGGATGCGCGCGGCGACGCCCTCGTTCTCACGCACGAGGCCGAGCAGGATGTGCTCGGTGCCGATGTAGTTGTGGCCGAGCGAGAGCGCCTCGCGCAGCGCCAGCTCCAGGACCTTCTTGGCGCGCGGCGTGAACGGGATCTGACCGGAGGTGACCTCCTCGCCGGAGCCGACGATCCGGACCACCTGCGAGCGGACCCTTTCGACGGTGATGTCGAGGCTCTCGAGGACGCGGGCAGCAAGGCCCTCCTCCTCGCGGAGCAGCCCGAGCAGGATGTGCTCGGTGCCGATGTAGTTGTGCTTGAGCGTCCGGGCCTCCTCCTGCGCTAGGACGACGACCTGGCGAGCCCTCTCGGTGAATCGCTCGAACAATGAAGACCTCTTCCTGGTTCTAAAACCCGGGATACCCGAGTTTTGTACCGCTGAACGCCTCTCTCCCCTTATCGGGGGGCGCCCATCTGTCCCTTAACTCTACCGGGGTCGAAGGTCCGGCTCCGGGGGCGGTTAAGGCGCTAAGAGCGAACTTTCAACGTTAAGAAGACACAAACCGGCTGGATTAGGTGCGCATGGCGGGAAAGAGCAGCACTTCCCGCAGCGTCTTCGCGCCGGTGAGCAGCATCACCAGGCGGTCGATCCCGAGGCCGACGCCGCCGGTCGGCGGCATCCCCTGTTCGAGCGCTTCGACGAAGGCCTCGTCGAACTGGTGGGCCTCCTCGTCGCCGCGGGCGACCTCGGCCGCCTGCTGTTCGAAGCGGCGGCGCTGCTCGTCGGGGTCGTTGAGCTCGGTGAAGGAGTTGGCGATCTCCATCCCGCCGGCGAAGGCCTCCCAGCGCTCGACCACTCCCTCCTCGGAGCGGTGGGCCTTGGCGAAGGGCGAGAGCTCGGTCGGGTAGTCGAGGATGAAGGTCGGCTGGATCAGCTCCGGCTCGACGTGCTTGGAGAGCAGCCCGTCGACCAGCTTGCCCCAGCCCTCGGTCGGGTCGATCTCGCCGCCGATCGCCTCCGCCAGCGCCTCGCGGGTCGGGTGCTCGGCGATGTCGATCCCGGAGCGCTCGCGGATCGCCTCGCGCAGGGTGACCCGGCGCCAGGGGGGCGCGAAATCGATCTCGACCTCGCCGCGCTGGACCTTGGTGGTGCCCAGCACCCGCTCGGCCACCTCGGCGACGAGCAGCTCGAGGTCGCGGGCGGTCTTCTCGTAGTCGGCGTAGGC
>JALZHV010000366.1 GCA_030860625.1 Actinomycetota bacterium | reverse complement strand
GGGTCGATGTGGATCGGGTTGAAGTCGCCCGACGCGCCCGCGTAGCGGTGCGGCAGGTACTTGTCGGGGGTGACCCGCAGCTCCGGGACCTGGTCGCCCACGTTCAGATCAGCCATCTCAAACCCCCCTCACGATCAGCGTCCAGGTCCCGCGCACGACCTGCGCGCCGTCCTGGTTGACCGAGTTGGTCTCGAACACGTAGAAGCCTTTGCCGCCTTTCTCCTCGATCGAAAGAAGCTTGGCGGTGGTGGTGATCTCGTCGCCCGAGCAGGCCGGCTCGTCCCACTCGAACTGCTGGCCGCCGTGGACCATCGCCGCGAAGTTCATCCCCACCTCAGGGTCGAACATCGCCGGGCCGACGGCCGGGCTGCTGTAGACGACCGCGAACATCGGCGGCGCCACCACGTCGCGGAACCCCGCCGCGGTGGCCGCGGCGACGTCGAAGTGGACCGGGTTCTCGATCCCCAGCGCGTTCGCGTACTCCTTGATCTTCTCCCGCCCCACCTGGTAGGTGGTGGCCGGCCATTCCTTGCCTACCGCATCGGTCTTGAGTGCCATGGCGCAGGACTCTAACTGGCCGCTTGGCCAGAAGGCACTACTCGTCGATCTCCAACACGGCCAGAAACGCCTCCTGGGGCACTTCGACCCGGCCGACCGCCTTCATCCGCTTCTTGCCCGCTTTCTGCTTCTTCAGCAGCTTGTTCTTGCGGGTGACGTCGCCGCCGTAGAGCTTCGCGGTGACGTCCTTGCGCAGCGCCTTGACGGTCTCGCGGGCGAGGATGTTGGAACCGACCGCGGCCTGGACCGGGACGTCGAAGAGCTGGCGCGGGATCGTCTTGCGCAGGCGGCCCACCAAGCGCTTGCCCTGGTCGTAAGCGAAGTCGCGGAAGACGATGATCGAGAGCGCGTCGACCTTCTCGCCGGCGAGCAGGATGTCGACCTTGACCAGGTCGGAGGCCTGGTTGCCGATCGGCTCGTAGTCGAGCGAGGCGTAGCCGCGGGTGGAGCTCTTCAGGAGGTCGAAGAAGTCGAGGACGATTTCCGCCAGCGGCAGGTCGTAGCGGATCTGCACCCGCTGCGGGCTGAGGAAGTGCATGTCGACGTGGGTACCGCGGCGCGCCTGGCAGAGCTCCATCACGGCGCCGACCTGCTCTTTCGGGCAGATGATCGTGGCGCGGATGTAGGGCTCTTCGATCGTCTCGATCGTGCCGGGGTCCGGCAGCTCGGTCGGGCTGTGGACCTCCTTCTGCTCGCCGTTGGTGAGGTTCACCAGGTAGCGCACGTTCGGCGTCGTCGCCAAGAGGTCCAGGTCGTACTCGCGCTCCAGCCGCTCGCGCACGATCTCCATGTGGAGCAGGCCGAGGAAGCCACAGCGGAAGCCGAACCCGAGCGCCTCGGAGGTCTCCGGCTCCCAGGACAGCGCGGCGTCGTTCAGCGAGAGCTTCTCGAGCGCGTCGCGGAGGTCTTCGTAGCGGTCGGTGTCGATCGGGAAGAGGCCGCAGAAGACCATCGGCCGCACCTCGCGGTAGCCCTCGAGCGGCTCGCTCGCGGGGTTCGTCTGCGCGGTCAGGGTGTCGCCGACGCGCAGCTTGGTCACGTCCTTGATCCCGGTGATCAGGTAGCCGACGTCGCCCGCGTCCATCCCCTGCACGCCGGTCATCGCCGGCCGGAAGAAGCCGATGTCGTCGATGTCGGCCTGCGTCCCGTTCTGCATCGCCAGGATCTGCCCGTTCTTCTTGAAGGAGCCGTCGACCATCCGCACGTAGGCGATCACGCCGCGGTACTGGTCGAACTCGGAGTCGAAGATCAGCGCCCGGGTCGGCGCCTCCGGCTTGCCTCTGGGCGGCGGGATCCGCTCGACGATCGCCTCCAGCACCTCGAGCACCCCCTCGCCGGTCTTGGCCGAGATCGGCAGCGCTTCCTCGGGGTCGCCGCCGAGCAGGTCGGCGATCTCCTGTGCGACCCGCTCGGGCTCGGCGCCGGGCAAGTCGACCTTGTTGATCACCGGGATCAGCTCCAGGCCGTTCTCGATCGCCAGATAGGTGTTGGCGACCGTCTGCGCCTCGACCCCCTGGGCGGCGTCGACGACCAGCAGCGCCCCCTCGCAAGCGGCGAGGCTGCGCGAGACCTCATAGGAGAAGTCGACGTGGCCGGGCGTGTCGATCAGGTGCAGGTGGTAGGTCTCGCCGCTGCGCGCCGTGTACTCGACCCGCACCGCCTGCGCCTTGATCGTGATCCCGCGCTCGCGCTCGAGGTCCATCGAGTCGAGCAGCTGCGCCTGCATTTTCTTCGGGTCGACGGCGCCGGTTAGCTCGAGGATGCGGTCGGCCAGGGTGGACTTGCCGTGGTCGATGTGGGCGATGATGCTGAAGTTGCGGATGTGGTCCATGCG
>JALZHV010000365.1 GCA_030860625.1 Actinomycetota bacterium | reverse complement strand
GACCCCTACGCCCCGTCAGTCGCGTGGCGTAGCCGCTGCCGACCGCAGGGCACCAGCGGAAGCGATGACTACGAGGGTGATGGCGAGGACTTCGATCGGGGCGAGGCCCTGGGAGAGGGCTAGGAAGCCGATGGCGGCGGCGACGGCGGGCTCGAGGCTCATTAGCACGCCGAAGACGGCTTGCGGCAGCTTGCGTAGCGCCTCCATCTCCAGGGTGTAGGGGACGGCGGTGCTGAGGATGCCGACGGCGGCTCCGAGGGCGAGGACGGTGGGGTCGAGGAACTCGCCGCCGCCGGCGGCGATCCCGAACGGGGCTACGAGCAGGGTTGCGATCACCGAGGCCATCGTCGCGCCGCCGATGCCGGGTTCGAGGCGGCCGACGCGGGCGCTCTGGAGGATGTAGGCGGCCCAGAAGAGGCCGGCGGTCAGCGCCAGCGCCACGCCGAGCGGATCGATGTCCTTGCCGCCGGCGCCGTCGGAGAGCAGCACGATCCCGGCCCCGGCCATCAGCGCCCAGATCGCGTCGCGCCGGCGCCGCGAGCCGAAGAGGGCGACGCCGAGCGGGCCGATGAACTCGAGCGTGACGGCGATCCCGAGCGGGAGCCGGGTCAGCGCCGCGTAGAAGAAGAGGTTGACGATCCCCACCGAGAGCCCGAGCAGGACCACGTCCCGGTGTGGCCAGCGCCGGGTCCGCAGCGACACCGCCCGCGTCAGCGCCAGCAGCGCCACAGCGCCGAAGAAGGCGCGGAGGAGGACGGCGCCGGAGGAGCCGACCGAGTCGAACAGGGTCGTCGCCACGGCGGCGCCGCTCTGGACGGAGACGATCGAGACCAGCGTCAGCAGCGCCGCGCGCCTGGTGCCGTCGCGCGCCGTCGTCGTGGTCGCAGGGGTCCCCGCCATCGCCGGATTCTGATCCACGACCCCGCGCTCCCCGTAGGCACAGGCATGCAAACGACCAGGAGGCGACCCCGATGGCTGAGAAGGAACACGTAGGACCCGTATCGAGGCGCAAGTTCCTCGCGGTCGGCGGCGGCTCGACGGCAGCGGCGGCCTTCCTCGCCGCTTGCGGGAGCGACGACAGCACGACCACGACCGACACCATGTCCTCGATGGGCTCGGGCGGCGGGAGCGAAACCGCCAAATTCGGCAAGGGCGACGTCGGCATCCTCAACTACGCGCTCACGCTCGAGTACCTGGAGACCGCGTTCTACGCCGACGTAGCGAAAAGCGGTCTCTTCAAAGGCGCCGAGCTGGAGACGATCCGCAAATTCGGCCGCGAGGAGGCCGAACACGTCGAAGCACTGAAGGCGGCGGTGAAGCAGATGGGCGGCAAGCCGGCGCCGGAACCGAAAGCCGAATTCCCGCTCGAAAGCGCCAAATCGGTGCTGAAACTGGCGGGGACGGTGGAGAACCTCGGCGCCGCCGCCTACCTCGGGCAGGCGGCGAACATCAAGAGCCCTGAAGTGCTCGCCTCGGCCCTGGCGATCCACAGCGTCGAGGGGCGGCACGCCGCCGTCCTCAACACGCTGCTGGGCGAATCGATCACCCCCGACGGCGCCTTCGCCAAGCCGGCCGACGTGAAGACCGTCCTGAAATCCGTCGAACCGTTCCTCGTCGGCTGAGCCGTCGCGAGAGAGAAGGAGCAGAAACCATGAGCAACGAGCAAGTCCACATCGAGGCGGACGACGGCGACCTCTCCCGCAGCGAGGTCATCCTCAAAGGAGCGCTGGCGGCGGGCGCCGTCTACGGCGCGCTCGCGGTCGGCCCGTACGTCCGCCGCGCCCTCGGCGCGATGGGCGGCGGCGACGTCGACATCGTCAACTTCGCCCTCACCCTCGAGTACCTGGAGGCGAAGTTCTACGCGGAAGCGAAGGGCCGCGTCCGCGGCAACAGCGAATTGCGGGGCCTGATCGACCTCCTGGCCAAAGACGAGCAGCAGCACGTCGAAGCGCTGGCGGCGACGGTCAAGCAGCTCGGCGGCAAGCCGGTGGCGGAGCCGAAATTCGACTTCGCCTACAGCGGCACCTCGGGTTTCCTGAAACTGGCGCAGACCTTCGAGGACACCGGCGTCAGCGCCTACAACGGCGCCGGCCCGCTGATCAAGTCCAAAGAAGTCCTGGCCGCGGCCGGCGGGATCGTCCAGGTCGAGGCGCGGCACGCGGCGGCGGTCCGGCTGCAGAACGGAGAAGAACCGGCGCCGATGGCGTTCGACGAACCGCTCTCCGAAAAGCAGGTCCTCAAAGCCGTCGAACCCTTTCTCGCGTAACGGGTAACAGATGGCGGTGCGGCGAGAGAAGGCGGAGCGACTGGCCGACGAGGAGTTGATGCCCCTCGTCGGCCGCAAGGACCCGGAGGCGTTCGAGGTCCTCTACGACCGCCACGGCGGCGCCGCCTACTC
>JALZHV010000067.1:1731-7283 GCA_030860625.1 Actinomycetota bacterium | reverse complement strand
GCCTCGACTCCGGCCGCACCACCTGCGGCGCCACCGCCGCGGCCAGTGCCACCAGCGCCGCGGCCGCCACCTCCTTGATCCCGCCCCAGAGGACGTAGCCGACCAGCAGCGCCGGCTGGGCGGCGACGAAGACGGCCAGGGCGCGCAGGTCGCGGCGGCGCGGGAAGCCGGCGAAGACCTGCCAGAGGCTCAGCGCCAGCAGCGCCGCCATGAACGAGAGGTAGGGCTGGACGACCCAGGCGAGGTCGCCGCCCGTCAGCTTCTGCGCGGTGCCGTAGGGGATGAAGACGCCGATCGGGTAGCCGCCGGCGAGGTTGAACTCGAGCGTCGCGCGGTAGGTCGAGGGTTCGAGGCCGGCGAGGCTGCGGCCGTGCTCCATCACCCGGTCGGTCATCGTCATCCAGGTGGCGGTGTCGTCGAGCTTGATGTAGCCGGCGAAGGTGGGCTGGCCCGAGAAGACCACCGGCGCGGCGAAGACGGCGAAGACGGCGACCGCGACCAGGAGCGGCAGCGGGTCGGGGCAGCCGAAGCGCAGGGGCCAGGAGAGGCCGACGCCGATGATCGCCAGCGCCAGCACCACCGGCACCGTCAGCGGCGCGGTCGCTTCGAAGGCCGTGGTGAAGCCGCCGACCACGACCATCGCCGCGAACCCGACCGGGACGACGAGGGCGCCGGGCAGCCGCCTGCCGGCGAGGAAGTCGACCAGCAGCCCCAGCCCGCCGCAGAGCGCCGCCAGCACCAGCGGGTAGACGACCCAGGCGACGAACATGCTCATCGCGACCGACCCTATTCGGCAGGCTCGACCGTGCCGGAGAGGGCGAGGCTCAGCGCTTTGCCGGCCGCGGGGTCGTAGACCTCCACCTGCACGGTGTTTTCCGGGTCGACGAAGTAGACGCTGGTCGGCTGCTCCTGGCTGAAGACGACCTCGCGGCCGTCCCCCTGCCGCAAGACCGCCCCCGGTTCGGCCGCGAACTTCGCCAGCGCCGCGCCGGGGTCGCCGAGCCGGTAGCTGCCGATCGCCAGCGCGTCCGCCGGCGCTTCCCCGGCTTTGCTGCCCTCGGGCACGTACCGGACCCGCACCCCTTCTTCCCCCAGTTCTTCCAGTTCGACCGCGGTCCCCTCCTGCGGCCCGGCCCAGTAGATCGGCTGCCCCAGCCTCGCCGCCGCCTCGATCAGTTCGCCCTCGGAGACGATCCGCGCGCCTTCTCCCGCCACCGCCGGAGCTCCCTCGTCGTCCCCCCGCGTCACCGCCCAAGTGACCAGCGCGATCAGCACCGCGATCCCGATCAGCCCGCCCCGCAGCAGCCAGGCCTCCTTGCCGCGCAGCGCCTGCTCCGCGTCTCGCCTCGCTTCCGCCCCGGTGTCAGCCGTGGGTCTACCCCCCTCCATCGCGCCAAGGATATGCCCCCTCGGCACCGGGAGATCTCAGAGTTCGCTCATCGCCTGCAGGGCGTCGTCCATCAGGACGAGACCGAAGATCGCCAGCACGAGGACGATGGCCACCCCGATGCACATCCCGGCAAGAAAGTGCGTCATCGACTCATTCTCCCCGGATGAGCGAGGGCGCATATACGGATCCCTTTACGCTCCGAGACATGACGATCCAACGGATGGACAACGTCCTCATCGTCGTCGACGACCTCGAGGCCACCAAAGCGTTCTTCACCGAGCTCGGCATGGAGCTGGAGGGCGAGACGACGGTCGAGGGAGATTGGGTAGGTCGCGTCGTCGGGCTCGACGACGTCCGCGCCGACATCGCCATGATGCGGACCCCGGACGGCCACAGCCGGGTGGAGCTGTCGAAGTTCCACACGCCCCCGGCGGTCAGAGCCGAGCCGGAAGACGCCCCGGCGAACGCCCTGGGCATACGCCGCCTCATGTTCGCCGTCGACGACCTCGACGACGTCGTCGCCCGTCTGCGCACCCACGGCGCCGAGCTCGTCGGCGAAATCGCCCAGTACGAGGACGCCTACCGGCTCTGCTTCATCCGCGGTCCCGAGGGCATCATCATCGGCCTGGCCGAACAGCTCAGCTGAGGCCGATGCACCTTGTGCCTCGCGCTAGGTCGAGAACGGATCGAAGAGCTCGACGCCGCTGCCCTCGACGTCGCTGACGTTGCGGGTGACGAAGGTCAGCCCCGCCACTTTCGCGGTCGCCGCCAAGAGGCCGTCAATTACCGGCAGCGGGTCGGGCACGTTCATCCTTCCCCACTCCTCCGCGACCGCCCGATCAACCGCGAGGATCCGGTCTCGGTGAGCCTCGCTTAGTCGAGCCAGCCAGCTGTCGAGAGCGGCGGCGGAATCGACATCGCGGCGCCTCACGTTCTCGATGCCCCGACGTATCTCGCCGATCGTCAGCACGCTCAGATAGATCTCCTCGTCGGAAAGCTCGCCGAACCACGCCTTGACGTTCGCGTCAGCTCGCTCTCCCTTGCGCAGCTCCGAGATGACGTTGGTATCGAGCAGGTAGCTCAAAGCTCGACCGGGCGGCCACGGTCCTCAGGCCGCTCGAAGTCCCGATCCTCGCCAGCGCTGGGCATCGCAAGGAGCATCTCCTTCAGCGACTGCCCCGGCCCCTTCGGGCCAAGCGCCTCCCGCAGGATGTGCCTGTGCTCCTCCTCCGCCGAACGACCATGGCGAGCGGCGCGGACCTTCAACTCGCGAACCACCTCGGTCTCTATGTCCCTCACTAGCAGCTGTGCCATCGTGATATCAATGATAGCATCACATACCCGCCCTTATAGAGCCGAGTCTCCGCTCAGTAGACGAGCACAGCGGAACGCGCCTGACAGGATTCGAACCTGTGACCTTCGGTTTCGTAGACCGACGCTCTATCCAACTGAGCTACAGGCGCGGGAATCGAGGGGTGGCTCCCTCGGGAAGGCGATTCTACGGGCTTGGGGGCTGGGCGCGCTAGGAGGGCTGCTGTTTGAGGCGGACGTGCCAGCGGATGTTGGCCGCGGCGACGAGGTTGCCATCGCCGTCGCTGAGCTCGACCTCGCAGGGGAATTCGACTTTGCCGTCGGCGTCGAGGGTGGCGAGGGCCTTGTCGGCGGGGATGCCGAGCTTGGCGCGGGCGGTGATCTCGCCCTTGGCGATCTTCTCGTAGGCGATCTCGGCGCTGCGGGCGAGGGGGGTGATGTCGCCCATCCGCGCGGCGAAGGCACCGACGAAGGCCGCGCCCGAGGCGGTCTCGGCGGCGGTGAAGAGCGAGCCGGCGTGCTGGGAGCCCACGTGGTTGAGCAGCTCGGGGCGGTCGGGGAGGCGGACGGTCGCTTCGCCCTCGGAGATCTCGGTGATCTCGAGCCCGAGATGCCCGGCGAAGGGCACCGCCTGGGTCATCCCTTTCGCGATCAGGTCGAAGTCGGTCACGGGCCCCACCCTACCCGGCTCAACGACCGTGGAACTCGGCGTGGCCGGGGCCGCCCTTCTCGAGAAAGGTGCGGACGGCGTTCTGCAGATCCTCGGTCGCGAACAGGTCGGCGGCTTCGGTCCGCACCGCCTCGTCAGCGGCGGTCATCCCGCCCTCGCGGAAGCGGCGGAGGATGTGCTTGGTCATCGCGTGCGCCTTGGTCGGGCCGGCGGCCAGCTCCTCGGCGAGCCGGCGCGAGGCGGCGGCGAAGTCCTTGTCCTCGTAGAGCAGGTTGACGACGCCCCAGCGCTCCATCTCCTCGGCGCCGAAGATCCCGCCCGACATCACGAAGTGGCGGGCGCGGCCGGAGCCGGCGCGCTCGGCGAGGCGCTGGGTGCCGCCCATCGACGGCGTCAGTCCGACCACTTTCTCGACCAGCCCGAACTTGGCCTTCGGCGAGGCGACGATCAGGTCGCAGGCGAGCGCCAGCTCGAAGGCGGCGGTCAGGGTCAGCGCGTGGGCGGCGAAGACGACCGGCGCCGGCAGCCGCTCGACCTGGTCGATCATCCCCAGCAGCTCGTCCCAGAGCGCGCTCCCCTGCTCGGGCGTCAGCCCCTCGAAGACGTGGACGTCGACGCCGCCGGAGACGGCGCGCCCCTCGGCGCGGATCAGCAGCGCCCGCGGCGGCTCGGCCGCGACGTCGGCGATCGCGCCGCGCAGGTCGTCGATCATCCGCTGGTCGAAGAGGTTGAGCGGCGGGCTGTCGAGGGTGATGACCGCGAGCCCGCCCTCCTCGCGCTCGAGCCGCGCCGCGCCGTCAGGGGACACGGTGCACCTCGAAGAGGTTGGTGCCGAGCTCCTGCTCGGGGAGCCCGGCGGTGATCGCGATCAGGTCGCCGGACTCGGCGATGCCGTGCCGTGCGGCCATCTCCGCGCACATGTCGAGCAGCCCCCGCACGTCTGAGTCGTAGTCGGTCCGAACCGCGGTCACGCCGAACAGCAGGTTAAGGCGGCGGACGGTCTCGATGCGCGGCGAGATCGCCAGCACCGGCACGTTCGGCCGATGGGCGGAGACGAGCCGCGCCGTGCGGCCGCTGGTCGTCGGCACCACCATCGCCTTCAGCCCCAGCCGGTAGACGGCGCCGACCGCGCTCTGGGCGACCGAGTCGGCGATGTCCTGGGTCGCCTGGTCGGTGCGGCGGAACAGCCACTCGGGGTAGGGGAGGTCGGGCTCGGTGGCGCGGGCGATCTGGTCCATCACCCGCACCGCCTCGACCGGGTGCTGGCCGACCGCGGTCTCCTCGGAGAGCATCACTGCGTCGGTGCCGTCGTAGATCGCGTTGGCGACGTCGGTCACCTCGGCGCGGGTCGGGCGGCGCGAGTTCACCATCGAGGCCAGCATCTGGGTCGCGGTGATCGCCGCCTTCGAGGCGCAGCCGGCGGCGCGGATCAGCCGCTTCTGGACGATCGGCACCTGCGCCAGCTCCAGTTCGATGCCCATGTCCCCGCGGGCGACCATGATCCCGCCGGTCGCCGCGCGGACGATCTCGTTGATGTTCTCGGTCGCCTGCCGGCGCTCGATCTTGGCGATCAGCGGGATGTCGGCGCCGAGCTCGGCGAGGCGCTCGCGCACCGGCTTGAGGTCGGCGGCGGCGGAGACGAAGGAGACGGCGAGGATGTCGACGCCCTGCTCGACGGCGAAGTCGACCCAGTCGAGGTCGCCCGGGCCGGCGGCGGGGAGCTCGGCGCCGCCGGGGATGTTCATGCCCTTGTGGGAGGAGAGCGTGCCGCCCACCTCGACCTCGGCTTCAACCCCCTCCTCCTCGTCGGCGTCGCTGACCCGCAGCCGGATCGCCCCGTCGGCCAGGTAGACGAGCTGGTCCTGGGGCAGGTCGGAGACCCCCTCCCACTGGACCGGAATCGTGTCGCTGTCCCCCTCGACCTGCTCCGGCGTCAGCATCACGTGCGTCCCGGTCTCCAGCTCGGCGATGTCGTTCTGCAGCGAGCCGATCCGCAGCTTCGGCCCCGGCAGATCGCCGAGAATCGCCACCTCCCGCCCGACCCGCTCGGCCGCCTCCCGAATCGCCATGATCGTCTCCGCCTGCCGCTCCCGCCCCGCGTGCGAGAAGTTCAGCCGAAAGACGTCCGCCCCCGCCTCGACCAGCTGCTCCAGCACCTCCGGCTTCCAGCAGGCCGGCCCG
>JALZHV010000067.1:0-1721 GCA_030860625.1 Actinomycetota bacterium | reverse complement strand
ATCTTGGTCCGCCGCCCGAGGTGGGCGCCCGGCTGCGAGGGAGAGTCCGAAGGCATCGGACTGAATGTAATCGGCCGGCGGGAATGCCGACCGCAGGCCTACTCGGCCAGTTCGATCGACTGCTGGTGGTGGAAGACGTCGAGCGGGTCGGAGAACGACTTCGCCCGCCGCAGGCGCGGGTAGTTGTCCTTGTAATAGAGGTACTGCCAGTCCTTGAGGTCGCCGTCCGGGTAGTTGACGAAGCAGCCGTCCATCGTCCCATTTGGCATCGGCCCGTTCGCTCCGTACATGTCTTCGTAGAAGCCCCGGATCCAATCCAGGTTTTCTTTTTCGGCTTTGGCCATGTCCTTCGGCCGGCCTTCTTTCACTTCGTTGTTCCAGTAGGTCTGGTACTGGAGCTTCATCACCGAGGAGCGCTGAGCGACAGCCGTCGCGTCGGGGGCCACCGAGTTGACCTGGCAGCCGTAGGAATCGACCTGCAGCAGCGCCTGGGCAGCGGCTTCGTTCGGCTTCTCGCGGAGGTGCCTCCACAGCGCTTCGATCTGGTGCGGCGGAAAGCCCTCGTTCATGTAGGCGGACTTGTACTTGCCCCACTCGTTCGGGTTCATGCCGTCGAGCAGCTGCGTCGCGAAGAGCCACTGGATGCTGCGCGGTTCCCCGCTCACAGGAGGCAGGCCCCCGGCCACGTCCCCCGCGAACTCCCGCAGCAGCGCTTCGTTGTCGTCGGCGACCTGGACGGTGAGGACGATCTGGGAGCTCTCGTTCGCCATCTGGTTCAGGTGCAGGAGCGCGAACAGGGGGGCGAACCTGCTGCCAGGGTCGCTGTTGGCGACGTGCCAGTCGCCGTAGCGCTGGATCAGGCCGGAGAAGTCCGTTTCCGAGAGTTTCTTCCAGTCCCAGGCGAGGCTCGCAAGCCATACCGTCTTGGGCGCCGGGGGCGGGTCCTCGAACCAGAACTTGGTGACGATTCCGAAGTTGCCCCCACCGCCGCCGGTATGAGCCCAAAAGATCTCCCTCTCCTCCTCGGAGGAGGAGTCGCGCCCCACTCTCACCAACTCCGCCTTCCCCTGCGAGTCGACCCGGACCAGCTCGACCGCCGCCAAGTAGTCGCTGGTCAGCCCGTGCAGCCGCGACAGCAGCCCGTAGCCGCCGCCGGTGAAGTGACCGCCGGCCCCGACCGCGTAACAAGAGCCCGCCGGCAGGGTGACGCCGTAGTCGCGGTAGAGCGCGTTGTAGACGTTCCACAGCGTCGCGCCCCCTTCGACGCAGAAGAGCTTGGAGGTTCCCTCCCTGCGCACCCCGTTCATCGGCGAGAGGTCGATCAGCACCCCGCCCTCGTTGTCGCAGACGAAGTCCTCGTAGCAATGCCCGCCGGACCGCACCGTGATCCGCTTGCCTTCGTCGTAGGCCCGCTGCACGGTCGCGAGCACCTGACCCGCATCCCCGCAGACCTGAACGCGATCCGGATTCGCCACCCAGCGGAGGTTGAACCCCCGGATCATCGTCTCCCAGCGCGCGTCGTCGCGCCCGATCGTCGCCCCTGGAAAAGCCTCCCCGCCCGCCATTCGACGACCCTACACGTTCTAGATCTGAGCAGTTAAGTTCCTTGGCGGTAATCGAATAGGATCAGGCAGAACGCAGTTAGCGCGACGAGCTAGGGAGAGAAATGGGTGAAAAGACTGTCGAGTTCGACACCGCACTGACCGTAAGGGAGTGTGGAC
>JALZHV010000364.1:1248-2400 GCA_030860625.1 Actinomycetota bacterium | reverse complement strand
ACTCGGCGACGAGCGCGGCCCGCTCCGGCCGGACGGCGTAGACGTGGAAGAGTCCCGTGTTCACGAAGGCCGCGTCCTGATCGACGACGTAGCGGAAGCCTTGGCGCTCGAGCATCGCGCCGACGCGCGCGAGGCGGTCGCCGAGGGCACCGGCGGTCTCTCGTGGGGCTATCGGGACGCGCTCGGTCGCGAGGACCGGCCCCTCGTCCATGCCCTCGGTCAGCACCATGATCGAGACGCCGGTCTCCTCGAGCCGCTCCATGATCGCCCGCAGCTCGAACTCGCGCATGAAGTCCCGCAGGGCGCCGCGGTCGGGCTCGCTCGCCATCGCCGCGGCGAGGTCGACGCCGGTGTCGATGTCGTACTGCAGCGTCGCCAGCTCCTTCGAGAGCCGCGCGTCGTCGGCGTGCTCGGTGAGGTTTTCCTTGCGTTTTTTGCCGGAGATCTGGTCGACGCTCGCCAGCACCTCCTCTAGCGAGCCGAACTGCTGCAGCAGCTGGGTGGCGGTTTTCTCGCCGACCCCGGGGACGCCGGGGATGTTGTCGGAGGTGTCGCCGCGCAGCCCCATCAGGTCGGTGATCAGCTCCGGCGGCACCCCGTAGCGCTCCTCCACCGCCGCCCGGTCGTAGATCTTCGTCTCGGTGATCCCGCGCGAGGTGCTCATCACCCGCACCCCCTCGTCGACCAACTGGTAGGCGTCGCGGTCGCCGGTCACGACCATCACCTCGATCCCCTGCTCGCGCGCCTGCTTGACCAGGGAGGCGATCACGTCGTCGGCCTCGTAGCCGTCGACCTTGACGTTGGTGTAGCCGAAGGCCTCGACCAGCGGCATCAGGTGCGGCCACTGCTCGCGCAGCAGGTCCGGGCGCGGCTTGCGCTGGGCCTTGTAGAGGTCGTAGGTCTTCTCGCGACCGCTCCAGCCCGCGTCCCAGGCGACCACCACCCCCTGCGGATGGTGCTCGTCGATGATCTTCACCAGCATCGAAGCAAGGCCGTAAATGGCGTTGGTCGGGCGGCCGTCGCTGGTCCCGATCGACTCCGGGAGGGCGAAGAAGGCGCGGTAGGCGAGGCTGTTGCCGTCGATCAGGAACAGCTCGGAGCCGGGCGCGGCGGCATCTGCGGGCGCCTTTCCGGCCGGCTTGGTGGCCTTCG
>JALZHV010000364.1:0-1238 GCA_030860625.1 Actinomycetota bacterium | reverse complement strand
GGCTGTTGCCGTCGATCAGGAAGAGCTGCGGGGCGTCGGCGGTCATCGAGCGCCCACTCTACGAGCCAGGCACGCGGGATGAAAAGTGGGTAGACGCGCGATCCAATTTACTTAAGGTCTGCAATGCATCTCCCGACGACGGTTGTGCAGACAATCGATTCAGACACCGGCAGGGACCAGTCCACCCGCCTGCCTGACACCCAGGGAGAGTTAGGCAAATGAACTTCAAGCGCATCACGCTCACGCTCAAGGTCGGGGTGGGCGCCCTCGCCACCACCGCAGTCTTCGCGGCTTCGGCCGGCGCCTGCGAGTACCCCGCCGGCGACCAGGTATTCCCCAACGACCCTCGCGCCTACGTGCTGGCGCCCGATGGCGACTTCGCCGCGGGCGGCTCCGGTTGGTCGCTGCAGGGCGGCGCCGCGGTCGTCGACGGCGCGCTCTCCCTCCCGGCGGGCAGCTCCGCCGAGAGCCCGGCGATCTGCGTCTCGCAGGACACCCCCTTCATCCGCACGATGGTCCGCAACGACGGCGATCCGGGCGCGCGGCTGCGGATCGAGACCGTCTACTCGGGCCTGGGCGTGACCAAGAGCAACGTGGTCGCGGGCGTCACCGGCGAGTGGAGCGCGACCCAGCCGCTCTCGACCGCCCACGGCCTCGCCAACGTCGCCGGCGCGGCCGCCGGCCCGGTCTACGTGAGGATCACGCCGCTCGACGATCGCGGTCAGTGGCAGGTCGACGACATCTACGTCGACCCCTTCGCGCGCCGCTAAGCACTACTCACTCGGGGCAGGGCCGAAGCCGGTCGGGTCGAAGCAGACCCGGCCGGCTTCGTCATTTTCTGGACGCGCTTCGAGGCGCTCGGCGCGCTCTCAGACCTGGCCGGATTCGACTTGCTCGACCAACGCCACGACGACCTCGGGGTCGAACTGGGTCCCGGAGCACCGCTTCAGCTCTTCGATCGCCGCCTCGACGCTCATCGCCTCGCGGTAGGAGCGGGTGGTGGTCATCGCGCTGAAGGCGTCGCAGCAGGTGACGATGCGGGCCTCGATCGGGATCTCCTCCCCGGCCAGGCCGTCGGGATAGCCGGAGCCGTCGAAGTCCTCGTGGGAGGCGCGGACGATCGTCCCCACGTCGGCGAGGACGCCGCCGATCCGCTTCAGCATCCGCTCGCCCTCGATCGTGTGCTGGTGCATGATCTTCCACTCGTCGTCGTCGAGGGGGCCGGGCTTGTTGATGAT
>JALZHV010000066.1 GCA_030860625.1 Actinomycetota bacterium | reverse complement strand
ACGAGGCCCTGGGCGACCGCCCGGCGCAGGGCGCGCCCCAGGTCCCGGGCGCCCAGCCGCGGGAAGCGCTGGGCGAGCTCGCCGCGCCTGCAGAAGCCGTCATCGGCGAGCTCGACGATCGCGGCGACGATCTCCTCCGGGGTCGGCAACTGGCGGCGGCGCGGCACGGAGCGCGAGCTTAGGCCCTGGCCGGCAGCCAGGGACGTTGCGGCTTGTCTGCGCCCCCGCTAGGATCGCGGCGGTGCTCCGAACCAGGGTGTCGGAGCTTCATCACATCTCTCTCATAGGAACGATCGAATCTCTTGATGCAGCGCTTCAAAGTCGTCGAGCGTGACCTGCAGCCAGGCTGCCGGGACGTCCAGGTCGAGGGTGAGCTCGACCTCGCCGTCGCGGGCCAGCTCGACCAGGTCCTCACCGCCGCCGCGGCCGAGTGCAAGTGCGTCCTCGTCGGCCTCGAGCGCTGCGCCTTCATCGACTCCTCCGGAATCGCGGTGATCCTCCGCGCCCACAACCGGATGGAGGCCGAAGGGAACCGCCTCGCCGTCTACGCGCCGACCGCCCAGGTCCTGCGGGTGCTCTCGATGACCGGCCTCACCTCCAACGGCCTCATCTTCGACTCCGTCGAGGAGGCCGCCGCCGCGGCCGGCGAAGCCTCGGCCTAGCCCCGACTCGCCCCGACCAGCAGGCTGCGCTGGGGCACCAGCACGGTCGCCCGCTGCACCATCCGCTCCGGCTCGGTCGCGACCGGGCTGATCTCGAGCGTCCGCAGCACCGCCGGGACCACGGTCTCGATCTCGGCCCGGGCGAGCGCCTCGCCGACGCAGCGACGGGCGCCGCCGCCGAAGGGGAAGAACGGCCACGAGGGCGTGATGTCGGCGAACCAGCGGTCGGGGTCGAAGCGGTCGGGTTCGCGGAAGCCGCGCGGGTCGCGGTGGACGAGCGAGGTGGGAGCGAGGACGGTGGCGCCGGCGGGGATCTCGCAGCCGTCGACCCGCAGCGGCTCGAGCAGCTTGCGCAGCGAGCCCGAGGCGGGCGGGCGCAGCCGCAGGGTCTCGCGGACGATCGCCTCGGAGCGGGGGCCGCGGGGGTCGGCGAGGAACTCCTCCTCGACGTCGACATGCTCACGGCGCAGCCGGTCGACGATCCAGGCGAGGGCGATCGAGGGCGGCTCCTGCGCCGCCATCAGCAGCGAGACCAGCTCGTCGACGATCTGCTCGGTGGTGAGGTCGGCGTCGTCGGCGACCATGCAGCCGAGCACGTCGGTCTCTTCTCCGCCCGTTCCGCCGCCTTCCTTGCGCCGCGCTTCTACCGCGCGCGAGAGCGCGGCGAGGACCGGCGCCTGGCGCTGCTCGAAGAGCGCGTGGCCGAGCTCGCCCATCAGCCCGTCGCCTTTGCCGGGCAGGGTGACGGGAGGGTTGCCGGGCGTGCGCAGCATCCGCCCGATCGCCTCGATCAGGTCGGTGGCGACCTCCTCGTCGCGGACGCCGAGGACGAGGCGGACGAAGATCTCGTCGCAGAGGGTCCGCATCCGGCTGAGCAGGCGGAAGGGCCTGCCGACCGGCCAGCCGGCGGCGTGGCGCTCGGCGATCCGCGCCATCTCCCCGCGGCGGGAGTCGATCACCTCCGGCGCGAAGGCCGGCGCGATCCGTGCCCGCGCCCCGCGGTGCGCCTCGTCGTCGCCGCCGAAGACCGAACGGGACGAGGCGAAGGGCAGCACCGCCCGCCGCGCCTCGCCCGCCTGCGCCCAGCCGTAGTCGGACTCCAGCAGCGATCTGACCGCCTCGGGGTCGGTGACGACGAAGGTCGGCCGCGCGGTGAGCAGGCGGATCTGGAAGGCGTCGCCGAACTCCTCCCGCTGGCGCCGCAGGAACTCGAGCGGGTCGCGGTGGAAGGCGACCGTCTGGGCGAGGACGTTGGCGTCGGGGCCCGGCGGAGCGGTGGCTGCCGGCACGGACTCAGCCGAAGCGGGGCTCGAGCCGCTGGAAGGTGCGCCACCAGCCGCTGTCGAGTGTGGCGTGCTCGACCGCCTGCAGGAGCGAGCCGTCGTCGTCGTGGAGCTCGTAGCTGACGACCGGCTGCTCGCCTTCGGTGTCGACCTCGACGATGCGGGCCATCATCAGGTACGGCGGGCAGCTGAGCCAGACCTCGCCGGGTCGGGGGATGGTCTTGACGTTCTGGCTCGCCATAGATCTTCGGTACCCCCGGGATTCGACGCCTTAACCGAGAACCATCCCCGAAATTAGGAAATCGGACGCGCTTTTCGGAGGCCGTCTCAGCCGCGCAGGGCGGGCAGGACAGAGCGCTCGTAGAAGTCGAAGAAGCCGTCCTGATCGGGGCCGACCTGATGCACGTAGACGTGGTCGTAGCCGGCGTCGACGTACTCGCGGATCGCTTCGATGTGGCGGTCGGCGTCGGGGCCGCAGACGATGCTTTCGCCGATCTTCTCCTCGTCCACGAGCTCGGTCCCCTCTTCGAAGTGGGAGGGCAGCGGCAGCTCGAGGAAGTGGCTGCCGCTGACGGCGCCGTTCGGCCACCATTCCAGCGCCGTCCTGCGGGCCTCGGCCTCGGACTCGGCCCAGCAGACGTGGAGCTGGCCGTAGGCCGGCTTGCCCGCGCCGCTCTTGGCGCGGAATTCCTCGATCCACTCGGGCTTCGGCGCGGTGCCGACGAGGCCGTCGCCGGCGCGGGCGGCGAGGTCGACCGAGCGCTCGCCCGCGACCGCGACGAGGATCGGCGGCAGCTTCTCGGGCAGCGTGTAGATGCGCGCGTTCTCGACCGTGAAGTGGCGCCCGTAGTGGCTGGTCAGGGTGCCGTCCCAGAGCTTGCGGATCACCTCGATCGCCTCCTCCAGGCGCTCCTGCCGGCGCGCCACCGGCGGCCAGGAGTCGCCGAGGATGTGCTCGTTCAAGTTCTCGCCGGTCCCGACCCCGAGCGAGAACCGCCCGGGCAGCTGGGTCGCCGCGGTGGCGGCGGCCTGGGCGACGATCGCCGGGTGGATCCGCGTCGTCGGGCAGGTGACGCCGGTGATGATCTCCAGCCGCTCGGTCGAGGCCGAGATCGCCCCGATCACGCTCCAGACGAAGGGGCTTTGGCCCTGTTTGTCGACCCAGGGGTGGTAGTGGTCTGAGATCCCGGCGAAGTCGAAGCCGGCGCGCTCGGCGCGGACCGCCTGTGCGGTCAGGGCGCGTGGCCCGAACTCCTCGCAGGAGAGGGTGTAGCCGATCGCCGCCAAGGCTCAGGTCCCCTGGCGCTGCCCGATCCCAGTGGCGATCTCCTTGGCCCGGCCGTGGCCGCCCGCGGTCGGATCCAGCGTCGGCGTCTCCGCGCCCTTGGCTTCGCGCATCCCCTCCAGCAGGTCGTCGAGCGCTTCCAGCGAGGTGACGCGCGGCTCCCAGCCGAGCTCGGTGCGGGCGCGGGTCGTGTCCATCATCGGCACCCCGAGCGCGAGGTCGACCCAGCCCGGGGGGGAGGGCTGCAGGCGCAGCTTCCAGCTGACGTCGGCGGCGGCGCGCAGGGCCCCGGCCGGCAGCGGGAAGCTGCGGGCGCCGAAGAGCTCGCAGAGCTCGTCGACGCCGATCTCCGGCTCGGCGGCGATGTTGAAGGCGCCGTGGACGTCGCGCACCACCGCCTGCCGGTAGGCCTGGCCGATGTCGCGCGAGTCGACCGCCTGGAAGCGCAGCCGCGGCACCCGCGGCAGCACCGGGATCAGGCTCTTGCGGACCAGGAAGCCGGGCAGGAAGGGGCCGGCGAAGAGGCGACGGATCTCGCTCGCGGCCTCGGCTTTGAAGATCAGCGCCGGGCGCAGGCGGACGATCCGCATCTCCGGCGCCCGCCCTTCGACCTCGTCGAGGATGTCTTCGGTTGCCGCCTTGTGGCGCGAGTAGAAGGAGGTGGGGATGCCGTCGACCGGCCAGGACTCGTCGACCTGGCGTTTCTTCGGGCCGGGGCTGTAGGCGCCGACCGAGGAGGCGTAGACCAGCGCCGGCACCTTGGCGCCGGCGGCGGCCTCGAAGACGCGGCGGCTGCCCTCGACGTTGATCCGCTCGGTCACCGCTTCGTCGCGGCTCGGCTGGATCGCCCAGGCGAGGTGGATGACCACGTCGGCGCCGTCGAAGAACGGGACCAGGTTGACCTCGGTGACGTCGGCGCCGACCCACTCGACCTTCGGCAGCTCCAGCTCAGGGGGCCGGCGGGCGATCCCGACGATCTCCTTCACCTTCGTCTCTTCGCCGAGCGCCTCGAGGACGCTGGTCCCGACGTTGCCGCTTGCTCCGGTGACGACTACGCGCATGGTTCCTCCTAGGGGCGGATCACGAACTTGATCGCGCCGTCTTCCTTCTTTTGGAAGGTCTCGTAGGCCTCGGGGGCTTCGTCGAGGCCGATCTTGTGCGAGGCGAGGTCTTCGGTCCCGAGCGGGTCGGCCTCGTCGGTGACGAGCGGCATGATCTCGTCGATCCATTTCTTCACGTGGGCCTGGCCCATGCGGATCTGCAGCCCCTTGTCGAACAGCTGCAGCATCGGGATCGGGTCCATGACGCCGCCGTAGACGCCGCTGATCGAGACGGTGCCGCCGCGGCGGACCGTGTCGAAGCACTGGTAGAGCGCCGACATCCGGTCGATCCCGCCTTTTTCGATCAGCTTCTCGGCCAGCGCGTCGGGCAGGAGGCCGGCAGCTTTCTGGGCGAACTCGCCGATCGGGGCGCCGTGGGCCTCCATCCCGACCGCGTCGATCGCCGAATCGGTGCCGCGCCCCTCGGTCAGCTCGCGGATCGTGTCGGAGACGTCCTCCTGCTCCTCCAGGTTCAGCGTCTCGATCCCGTGCTTCTGCGCCAGCTCCAGCCGCTCGGGGACGAGGTCGATGCCGATCACCCGGGCGCCCTGGTGGGCGGCGATCCGCGCGGTCATCTGCCCGATCGGGCCGAGGCCGAAGACGGCGACCGAGCCGCCCTCGGGGATCGCCGCGTAGTCGACCGCCTGCCAGGAGGTGGGGAGGACGTCGGAGAGGTAGAGGAAGCGGTCGTCGGGGGCGTCGTCGGGGACCTTGATCGGCCCGAACTGGGCCTGCGGCACCCGCAGGTACTCGGCTTGGCCGCCCGGCACCTGGCCGTAGAGCTTGGTGTAGCCGAACAGCGAGGCGCCTTTTTCTTCCTCGTGGTTCTGGGTCGTCTCGCACTGGGCGAAGAGCTGGCGGTCGCACATCCAGCAGTGGCCGCAGGAGATGTTGAAGGGGATGACGACGCGGTCGCCGGGGCCGATGTGGCTCACCTCCGGGCCGACCTCCTCGACGATCCCCATCGGCTCGTGGCCGAGGATGTCGCCCTCTTCCATGAACGGCCCGAGGACCTCGTAGAGGTGGAGGTCGGAGCCGCAGATCGCGGTCGAGGTGACCTTGATGATCGCGTCGGTGGGCTCCTCGATCCGCGGGTCGTCGACCTCGTCGACGCGGACGTCGCGGGGGCCGTGCCAGACGGCGGCTTTCATCAGCTCTCCTTCTCTGCGGGGGTGGGCGGCTGGGCCTGTTTGCGGTGCAGTTCGGCCTTGACCCCGTCGGGGAGGACTTTCGCCGCGGCCGCTTGGGCTTTCGTTTTCACCCCGGCGGAGACGACCTTTTCCTTGCCGGCCATCAGCGCCTCGTAGCCCTGGCGGGCGACGTCGGCGGGGTCGTCCTTCGGGCCCTGGCCGATCGGCGTGTCCTCCATTTCGGCGCGGTCGAAGAACTCGGTGTCGGTCGGCCCCGGCATCAGCGAGGTGACGGTGACGCCGGTGTCCTTGAGCTCGTTGCGCAACGCCAGCGCGAAGGACTGGACGAAGGACTTGGAGGCGTTGTAGGCGGCCTGGTAGGAGCCGGGCATCGTCGAGGCGATCGAGGAGGTGAAGAGGATGCGGCCCTCGTCGCGGGCGACCATGTCCTCGACGACCAGCTTGCAGAGGTGGACGGTGGAGCGGACGTTGAGGTCGATCAGCCGCAGCACCTTGCGCAGCTCGTTTTCGCGGGCGAAGTCGCCGCCGTGGCCGATCCCGGCGTTGAGGCACAAGACATCGACGGGGCGTGCCGTGGCCTGGATGCGCTCGTAGAGCCGCGCCACCTCCTCCTCGCGGGAGAGGTCGAGGCGGGTGCACTCGACGCTGGCGGTGAGCTGGTTCAGCTCCCGCTGGGCGGCCTCGAGCTCCTCGTCCTCGGCGGTGATCAGAAGGTCGAAGCCGTTTTCGGCGAGGACCTTGCCGAGCTCGAAGCCGATTCCGCTCGAGGCTCCGGTGACGACCGCGAAGGGCCGCCGCTGCTGCGCGTTCATGCTGGTTTGCCTTCCCTAGCTCTGGCTGTTCGGACTCATCAACTCCCCGAGGCCGGGAGAGCCGAAACCGTCAGGAGACGAGCTCGATCACTTCCCGCTCGATCCGCAGCCGCTGCTTCGCGGTCATCCGCCCGTTGGCGCCGGCGGTCGGCTTGATCGTCGCCCCGTCGCGGTAGCGGTCGAGGACGCGCGGGTCGATGTAGGAGGCGCGGCAGACCGAGGGCGTGTTGCCGAGCGCCTCGGAGACCTGCTTGACCGCGCCGGTGATCGCCCGCTTGGCGGCGGCGTCGGAGCGGGGCCGCTCCTCGCCGGCGAGGGCGACCGCAGCGAGCACGGTCCCGTGCCAGGTGCGGAAGTTCTTGGCGGTGAACTGGTCGCCGATCTTCTCGTGGATGTAGGCGTTGATGTCGTCGGAGCGGACGTCGCGCCACTCCTTGCCCTCGCGGTAGGCGAGCAGGTCGTCGAGGCCCCCACGGCGCCGGTACATCGCCTCGATCGCCCGCCGCGCCGCCGCGTCGCGGATCGACTGCACGCGGCGCTGGCCGCTCTTGGCCGGGAAGTCGAAGACGACCTCGTTGCGCTTGACGGTGACGTGCTCGCGGCGCACCGTCGCCAGCCCGAAGCTCTCGTTTTCCTCCGCGTAGACCTCGCTGCCGACCCGGAAGAAACCGAGGTCGAGGAGGCGGACCGCGCAGGCGAGCGCCCGCTCGCGCGGCATCCCCTGGCGGCGCAGGTCGGCGGTCACCGCGCGGCGGAGCTTCGGCAGCGCGAGGGCGAACTCGCGGACCAGCTCGAACTTCTTTTCGGCCTGTCGCTGCTGCCAGCGCTCGTGGTAGAGGTACTGCTTGCGCCCCGCTTCGTCGTAGCCGGTCGCCTGGATGTGGCCGAACGGGTCGGGGCAGATCCAGACCTCCTTCCAGGCGGGCGGGATCGCCAGCTGGCGGATTCGCTCCAGCGTCTCCTCGTCCTCGATCTTCTCACCGGAGGCGTCTTCGAGATAGGTGAAGCCGCGACCGCGGCGCACCCGGCGGA
>JALZHV010000065.1 GCA_030860625.1 Actinomycetota bacterium | reverse complement strand
ATTCGGCGCCCTCGGCGCCGTAGAGGATGCGGTGGTCGCAGGAGAGGGTTGCCTTCATCAGCTGGCCGGGCGCTAGCTCGCCGTCGTGGACGACGGGGGCTTCGCGGATCGCGCCGACGGCGAGGATCGCGGCCTGGCCCATGTTGATGACGGCGTCGAAGACCTCGATCCCGTACATCCCCAGGTTGGAGACGGTGAAGGTGCCGCCCGAGAGCTCCGGCGGCGTCACCGTGCCCTCGCGGACTTTGGCGGCGACGGCGCGGCTGTCCTCGGCGATCTGCCGCAGGCCCTTCTTGTCGGCGTCGAAGACGGTGGGGACGACGAGGGCTTCCTCGGCGGCGACGGCGATGCCGACGTTGACCCGCGAGTAGAGCTCGAAGCGGCCGTCGCGGTAGGCGCCGTTGGCTTTCGGGAACTCCCGCAACGCGATCGCGCACGCCTTGACGATCATGTCGTTGAAAGAGGGCACGACGTCGCCCTCTTTGGCGGTGGCTTTGAGCGCGGCGCGTGCCTCGACCGCGCGCGCCATGTCGACCTCGATCGTCAGGTAGAAGTGCGGCGCGGTGGCCTTGGACTCGGCCATGCGGCGGGCGATCGTGGACTGGAGCTTCGAAGGATCGCGGGTCTCGACTTCGCCCTTGGCGGTTCCGCCAGAAGGTTGCTGGCCAGCGGGTCCTGCCACAGGGGAGGCCGCGCTCGCCGACTCTGCCTCCTCGACGTCGTGCTTCACGATGCGTCCCCCAGGTCCTGAACCCTGGAGCTGGGTGAGGTCCAGGCCTTTGTCTTTAGCTAGACGTCGCGCGAGCGGTGAAGCTTTGATCCGATCACCATCGTCCGCCTGCTCAGTGGCCGGAGCTTCGGCGTCGGACGGGGGCGTCTGCTCCGCGGGTGGCGTCGTAGGGGGTACCGCCTCCTGCTCTGCAGGAGGCGGTGGGTCCCCTGCGGCGACAGGACCCGCGGGCCCAGCGCCCTCAGCCTTGAGGTCGTCCCGCTCCTCGGAGACCCCGCTCATTTGCCCTCCTCATCAACCACCTCAGCATCAACAACCTCCTCCTCATCCGAGGAAGCCCCGTTCTCAGGCGATCCGCCCGCCGCTTCCGCTTCCTGCGAAGCCGCCGCATAGATCTGCTCCGACGCTTTGGTCATCGCCGCGTTCAGCGCCTGCACCTTGGCGTCGAGCTCCTCTTTGGAACCGGACTCGAGGCTGTCGCGGACCTCCTTGACGGCCGCCCGCACCTCCTCCTTCGCCGCGTCGTCGACTTTGTCGCCTGCCTCGTCGATCGCCTTCTCCGCCTGGTAGGCCGCGTTCTCGGCGAGGTTCCTGGTCTCGGCCAGCTCGCGCTGTTTGCGGTCCTCCTCGGCGTGGGACTCGGCGTCGGAGACCATGCTCTGGATTTCCTCGTCGGAGAGGCCGGAGCCGGATTTGATCTCGATCTTCTGCTCTTTGCCGGTGCCTTTGTCGGTCGCGGTGACGTTGATGATCCCGTTGGCGTCGATGTCGAAGGTGACCTCGATCTGCGGCATGCCGCGCGGCGCCGGGGGGATCCCGGTGAGCTGGAATTTGCCCAGGCTCTTGTTGCCGCTCGCCATCTCGCGCTCGCCCTGGAGGACGTGGATCTCCACCGAGGGCTGGTTGTCCTCGGCGGTCGAGAAGACCTCCGACTTCTTGGTCGGGATCGTCGTGTTGCGCTCGATCAGCTTCGTCATCACGCCGCCTTTGGTCTCGATCCCCAGGGTCAGCGGGGTGACGTCGAGCAGCAGCACGTCCTTGACGTCGCCGGCCAGCACGCCCGCCTGGATCGCCGCGCCGACCGCCACGACCTCGTCGGGGTTGACGCCCTGGTGCGGCTCCTTGCCGGTCAGCTCTTTGACCTTCTCGCGGACCGCTGGCATCCGGGTCATGCCGCCGACGAGGACGACGTGGTCGACCTCGGTGTCGGCGTCTTTCAGCGCCTGTTTCACCGGCCCGACGACGCGGTCGAGCAGGTCGCCGGTCAGCTCGTTCAGTTTCGAGCGGCTGAGTTTGAGGTCGAGGTGCTTCGGCTGCCCCTCGACCGCGGTGATGAAGGGCAGGTTGATCTGCGTCTCCTGGGCCGAGGAGAGCTCGATCTTCGCCTTCTCCGCCTCCTCGTAGAGGCGCTGCAGCGAGTTTTTGTCCTGGGAGAGGTCGACGCCCTGGTCGCGCTTGAACTCGGCGACCATCCACTCGACTATCGCTTTGTCCCAGTTGTCGCCGCCGAGGTGGTTGTCGCCTGCGGTCGCCTTCACCTCGAAGACGCCGTCGCCGATTTCCAGGACCGAGACGTCGAAGGTGCCGCCGCCGAGGTCGAAGACGAGGATCGAGTGGTCGGCCTCCTCTTTGTCGAGCCCGTAGGCGAGCGAGGCGGCGGTCGGCTCGTTGATGATCCGCTTCACCTCGAGGCCGGCGATTTTGCCGGCGTCCTTGGTCGCCTGGCGCTGGTCGTCGTTGAAGTAGGCGGGGACGGTGATGACGGCGCTGTCGACGGTGTCGCCGAGCTTCGCTTCGGCGTCCGCTTTCAGCTTCTGCAGGATCATCGCGCTGATCTCCGGCGGGCTGTACTGCTTGCCGCGCGCGTCGACGCGGACGTCCCCGTTGGGGCCGGCGACGACCTTGTACGGGACGATCGTCTCCTCCTCTTTGACTTCGGCCTCCTTGCGGCCCATGAAGCGCTTGATCGAGAAGATCGTGTTCTCCGGGTTCATCACCGCCTGGCGTTTGGCGATGGTGCCGACGAGGCGTTCGCCGCTCTCGGGGAACGCGACGACCGAAGGCGTGGTGCGCCCGCCCTCGGCGTTCTCCAGAACGGTGGGCTCGCCGCCCTCCATCACCGCGACGCACGAGTTGGTCGTGCCGAGGTCGATACCGATCGTCTTTGCCACTTTTCCGCCTACCTCCAGGGGTTTCGTTGTATGAGCCTAAGAAATCTAAGCGAGAGTATGTCAGATCCTTGAGAGAATTCAAGCACTCCCTACACTCGATGCGGGAGGTGCCTCTGCCAATCCGGTCCCAGGGGTGGGATCGCGGAAGAGGAGGAAAGACTTTGAGCTGCGAACCGAAACGCCGGCTTCTCGGGCCGGCACTCGCCGCATTGATGATCATCGCCCTGCTGCTGCCCGGCGCGGCGCTGGCGAAGAAGAAGGCCGCCCACAGCGACCGCGGCAAAGGCAAGGTCGTCAATGTGATGACCCGCAACCTCTACCTCGGGGCCGACCTGACGCCGGCGATCACGGCGCCGACGCTGCCGGACTTCATCGCCGCCAACGGGCAGATCCTGCGCGAAGTGACCGCGAACAACTTCCCGGTCCGCGCCAAAGGACTCGCCGCGGAGATCCTCAGGGCGAAGCCGGACCTGGTCGGCCTGCAGGAGGTGGCGCTCTGGCGCACCGCGCCGGTCAACTTCGAAGTCCTGACCAAAGGTCCCAGCGCGACCACGGTCCGCTACGACTACCTGGCGGAACTGCTCGCCGAGCTGAACCGCGGCCCTGACCGCTACGAAGTCGTCGTCGTCCAGAACGAGTTCGACCTCGAGGCGCCCGGTGACGAGGACGGGAATCCGGCGACGGGGCCCCTCGGCGCCGACGTCAACGGCCGGCTGACGATGCGCGACGTGATCCTCAAGCGGCGCGGGGCCGGCGTCCACACCCGCAACGCGCAGTCGGGCAACTTCGCGACCAACCTGGTCGTGCCGGTGGCCGGAGTGCCGGTGACGGTGAAACGCGGCTGGACCGCGACCGACGCCAAAGTCCGCGGCAGCGGCTGGTTCCGCTTCGTCAACACCCACCTGGAGGCGTTCCACCCGCTGATCCGCCAGGCGCAGGCAGCCGAGCTGGTGGCTCCGGGCGGGCCGGCGACGAGCAGCCTGCCGGTGGTCCTGCTCGGCGACCTCAACTCCGACGACGACACGGTGTCGGGGGCGGACCGCCTCGCCTACGAAACCCTGCTGGCGGCGGGGATGGTCAACCGCAGCACCGACGATCCGCTCAGCTGCTGCCTCGACTCCAGCCTGCTGGCGGTCGGCGCCGGCGGCAGCGAAGCCGACTTCGACCACCAGGTCGACCACATCCTCACCCGCGACCCCGAGTCGATCGCCCTGCAGAGCTCAGCGGTGAGCGGGATCCAGCCGGTCAACGGGTTCTGGAACTCCGACCACGCCGGAGTCTTCAGCGCCCTGCGGTTCCAGCGTTAGACGCCGCGCGAGGGGGCGGGGCGACCCGTCCCCCTCGTCTGCCGCTCTAGCCGCGGCCGGCGGTGCGGGCGACGAACTCGGCCACTTCTTCGGCCTGTTCTTCGTTGAGGATGCTGCCGGGCATGCGGCCCGGGGTGGTGGTGCTGTCGATCCCCTGCACCACCGCGTTGAGGACGCGGCCTTCGAGGCTCTCGACCGATTCTTTGATTTTTTTGGCGTCCCCCTCCGGCGGGCCGGTGGGGGCGAGCAGTTCGTCGAGGTCGGGGCCGTAGTTGCCGTCGGTCCCCGCCGAGTTGAGCGCGTGGCAGTTGCCGCAGTTGACGACGAAGAGCGACTGGGCCTGGGAGAGGCCCTTGGGGACCGATTTCTCGCCGCTGCCGCCGTCGCCCTTGGCGCCGAAGACGAGCCAGGGAATGACGCCCGCGAGGACGACGACCAGGACCCCGAACCAGATGAAGGTGCGCTTGCTCATTTAGCGGCGCGCATACTACTGACGCCAGTCCCCGCGCGGTTCTCGCGGTACCAGGGGCACATCCGCCGCAGCGCGCACTCGCCGCAGCGCGGTTTCGGGCGGCAGAGCGTGCGCCCGTGCCGGATCAGGTTCACGTGCAGCTCGTAGGCGTCCTCAGGCGGCGTGATCGCGAGCATCTCGTCGTGGGCCTTCTCGAAGGAGGCCTTGGCCGGGAAGAGGCCGAGGCGACCGCCGACCCGGTGGACGTGGACGTCGACCGGGATCTCCGGGATGCCCCAGGTGAAGATCAGCACGCAGGCGGCGGTTTTGCGGCCGACGCCGGGGAGGTCGAGGAGGAACTCGAGCGACTCCTCGCGGGAGGCCGTCTCGGTCCAGTCGAGGTCGGGCGGGTCGCCCAGCCGCTCGAGGATCGCCTGGATCCGCGGCGCCTTCTGCCTCGCCAGGCCGCCCGGCCGGATCGCCTCCTCGAGCTCGGCCACCGGCGCGTCGCGCACTTCCTCCCAGGCGGGAAACCGCTCCTTCAGCCGCGCGAAGGCGACGTCGCGGTTGCGGTCGTTGGTGTGCTGAGAGAGGACGGTCTTGACCAGCTCCCCCACCGGGTCCCCGTGCGGTTCGTTCTCCGGCACCCCGTACATCTCCCGCAGCCGTTCCCGAATCGCCCGCACCCGCCGCTTCTCCGGCCGCTTCCAGCTCATGAGTCGAACCCTATGCCCGCTCCCGCAACCGTTAACACCAGAGCTACAATCGTTCGTTCGTGTCCGCCGCCTTCGCCGCCATAACCAGTCGGCTCCCCAAGGGCTGGGGAGACTTCGGCCGCCAGATCGCCGTGCTCGTCAGCGTCGACCTCGCCTACACCTTCGTGCGCGGGATCGCCGACGGCCAGAAAGCGGTCGCGATGGCGAACGGGCAGCAGATCATCGACTTCGAGAAAGCGACCGGCACCTTCTTCGAGCCGAGCCTGCAGGCGTTCTTCCTGCCCGCGCAGGGGATCATCGACCTCGCCAACCAGATCTACCTCAACGCCCAGTTCTCGATCGCGCTCGGCTTCCTGCTCTGGCTCTACCTCTTCCGCAACGAGTCCTATTACTTCGTGCGGAACATGTTCGTCGCTTCCTTCGGCCTGGCGCTGATCGGCTACTCGCTCTACCCGACCGCGCCGCCGCGGATGTTCCCCGAGCTCGGCTTCGTCGACACGCTCAACGACTTCTCCAACGTCGGCCACGACTCGACGATCGCGAAGATCTTCATCAACCCCTACGCGGCGGTGCCGAGCATGCACTGCGCCTTCTCGATGATGATCGGCGCTTCCGGGGTCATGCTCTGCCGCCACTGGTGGTCGAAAGCGTGGTGGGCGTTCTGGCCGCTCCTGGTCTCCTGGGTCACGATCGTCACCGCCAACCACTACTGGGTCGACGCGGCGCTCGGCTGGCTGGTCGCGCTGACCGCGGCGGGGATCGCCTACCGGCTCGCGCTCGCCCGGCCGCAGGTCTGGTCCTTCCGCACTGCCGCCCCACGAGAGGCCGAGGCGTAATAGCCTCACCTTGATGGATCCCTCGGCGCCACCACGGCGCAGCAATCGAGCTCCGGCGCGGAATGGCCAAGAGCTGCGCGCCTACGCCCGCGATCGGCTGATCGAGTCCCGCCTCACCCCGAACGCGATCTCGCTGGTCGGCCTGCTCGGCAACGTGATCGCCGCCGTGCTCGTCACCCAGGAGCTCTTCTTCCTCGCCGGCATCGCCTTCGTCCTCGGCTCGGTGATGGACACGCTCGACGGCCGCTACTCGCGGATGTCGGGCAAGGGGACGCTGTTCGGCGCCTTCCTCGACTCGACCCTCGACCGGATCGAGGAGGGGATCGTCCTCGCCGCCGTCGCCGGTTACTTCGCCGCCGAGGGGGAGGACTTCGCGGCGGCGATGTGCGTGGTCGCCGTCCTCTTCTCGCTGATGGTCTCCTACACCCGCGCCCGGGCCGAGGCGCTTGGAGTTGAATGCAAGGTCGGCTTGGCCACCCGGCCGGTCAGGGTGGTGCTACTTTCCATCGGCTTGATCTTCGCCAAGGGCGCCGGTTTGGGCGATTTCGAACTGCTGGCCCCGGCGGTCTACGTGGTCGCCGCTTTGACGATTTTCACTACGTTTCAGCGGGTATGGCATGTGCGAAATGAGCTTTCCGGCGAGGTCTCCGGCGTCAAGGACGACGGTGGCGACGCGGGGGACGTGTAACCAGCGAAGCCGCCAGGTGTGTTCAGCCACCCAGCGTAATCCAGGAGGACTTCCAATTTCATGAGTGAGAACGGAGCAAACGGCCACACGAACGGCGTCGGCCGCACGGACGAGAAAGTCCGCGTCGCGATCGTCGGCGTCGGCAACTGCGCCAACAGCTTCATCCAGGGCGTCCAGTACTACAAGGACGCCGACCCCGCCGAGGAAGTGCCGGGTCTGATGCACGTCGACCTCGGCGGCTACCACGTCCGCGACGTCGAGTTCGTCGCCGCGTTCGACATCGACTCCGAGAAGGTCGGCAAGGACCTCTCCGAGGCGATCTGGTCGGGCCAGAACAACACGATCAAGTTCGCCGACGTGCCGCACCTCGGCGTGCCCGTCCACCGCGGGATGACGCACGACGGGCTCGGCAAGTACCTCAAGGAGAAGATCGAGAAGGCGCCG
>JALZHV010000363.1:1760-2420 GCA_030860625.1 Actinomycetota bacterium | reverse complement strand
GCCTTGTCGAGCGCGTTGACGGGTCCGTTGCCCTCGGCGGCGCGGAAGTAGCGCTTGCCATCGACCTCGACTTTGATCGTCGCCTCGGTCGTCACCTCGCCGTCGGCGTGCTTTTCGACCACGACCCGGAAGCTCTCGAGCCGGAAGAGCGGCTTGTAGGCGCCGGTCTCGCGCCGCAGCAAGAGCTCGAAGGAGGCCGGCGCGGCCTCGTAGTGGTAGCCGCGGTGCTCCTGCTCCTTGAGGCGCTCGACCGCGCCGGCGGCCGCCGCGTCGTCCATCTCCAGGCCGATCCGCTCCGCCTGGGCGCGGATCGTCGCTTTGCCGGAGAGCTCGGAGGGCAGGATCGCGCGCTGGTTGCCGACCGCGGCGGGGTCGATGTGCTCGAAGGTGCGGGCGTCGGCCTCGACCCCGGCGACGTGCATCCCGCCCTTGTGGGCGAAGGCGTTGCGGCCGACGTAGGGCGCGTCGGGGTTCTGCGCGACGTTGCAGAGCTCGTCGACGAAGTGGACGGTCTCGGTCAGCGCGGCGAGCTGCTCGGCGCTGACGACGTCGAAGCCGAGCTTCAGCTGCAGGTTGGGCAGGATCGTGGTCAGGTTGGCGTTGCCGCAGCGCTCGCCGTAGCCGTTGACCGTGCCCTGGACCATGCGGGCGCCCTCGCCA
>JALZHV010000363.1:0-1750 GCA_030860625.1 Actinomycetota bacterium | reverse complement strand
GTTGGCGACGCCGCAGCCGGCGTCGTCGTGGACGTGGATGCCTACTTCGGCCCGCGTACCCAGTCTCGCCACCACCTCGCGGGTCGCGGCGGCGACCTGGTCGGGCAGGCTGGAGCCGTTGGTGTCGCAGAGGGTGACGTTCTCCGCACCGGCCTCGATCGCCGCCGCCAGGCACTCCAGCGCGTAGGCGGGGTCGTCGCGGTAGGCGTCGAAGAAGTGCTCGGCGTCGTAGACGACCCGTTTGCCCTGCTCGCGGCAGAAGCCGACCGAGTCGGCGATCATCGCCAGGTTCTGCTCGCGGGAGACCTTGGTCACCTTCTCCAGGTGCAGGCCCCAGGTCTTGCCGACCAGGGTGACGACCGGCGTGAAGGCGCCGACCAGGGTCTGCAGAGCAGGATCGGCCGCGGCGGCGATGCCGCGGCGGCGGGTCATCCCGAAGGCGCAGATCGTCGCCTGCTCGAGCTCCAGCTCGGCGAGGCGCTCGAACAGCTCCTCTTCCTTGGGGTTGGAGCTGGGGAACCCGGCCTCGATCATCTGCACCCCGAGCTTGTCGAGGGCGAGGACCACCCGCGCCTTCTCGGCGGCCGAGAGCGACATGCCCTCGCCCTGCATGCCGTCGCGCAAGGTCGTGTCGTAGAGCTTCACCTGTTCCATCGTTTACTGCCTTTCGAAGTTGGAAGATCGGGGTGGGCCTGAGGCCCCGCGCGCGGACGTGCCGCGCCGGCCGCTTATGCGGCGGGGGTAATTCGCCCGATCGACTCCGAGCCGGCGCCGTTCGATCCCGAATCGGCGGCTTCGGGAGCCTCGACGAAGTCGAGCCACTCCAGGTACTCCTCCGCCTTGCCGCAGAGCGCGTCTTCGAATTTGGCCTGCACCTGGCGGGTGATCTCGCCCGGCTCGCCGAGCGGGTGGTCGTCGATCTCACGGACCGGGACCAGCTCGGCGGCGGTGCCGGTGAGGAAGACCTCCTCGGCCAGGTAGAGCTCGGCGCGGGCGACGTCGCGCTCGACGACCGTGTAGCCGAGGTCGCGGGCGATCTGGATCACCGACTTGCGGTTGATCCCGTCGAGGATCGAGGCGACCTGCGGCGGGGTGACGATCTGCCCGTCACGGACGACGAAGATGTTCTCGCCCGAGCCCTCGCAGACGAAGCCGCGCTCGTCGAGCAGGATCGCCTCGTCGTAGCCGGCGTTGTGGGACTCGGTCTTGGCGAGGATCGAGTTGAGGTAGGAGCCCGAGGCCTTCGAGTGCGGGATCGAGCCGGCGGGGCTGATCCGGCGCCAGCTCGAGACCTTGGCGCGGATGCCGCCGTTCTTGCTCTCCTCGCCGAGGTAGGCGCCCCAGGGGAAGGCGGCGATGATCACGTCGATCGGCGCGTCTTTGGCGTAGAGGCCGAGGCTGCCGTAGCCGCGGTAGGCGAGCGGCCGGATGTAGGCCGAGTTGAGGTTGTTGCGGCGCAGCAGCTCGTGGGTCGCCTGGCGCAGCTCCTCGGCCGAATAGGGCAGCTCCAGGTAGTAGAGCTCGGCCGACTTCTCGAGGCGGTCAAGATGGTCGGCGTGGCGGAAGATCGCCGGCCCGCGCGAAGTCTCGTAGCAGCGGATCCCCTCGAAGACGCCGGTCCCGTGTGCAGGCCGTGGCTCAGCACGTGGGTTTGAGCGTCCTCCCAGGGGACGAGCTCGCCGTTTTTCCAAATCAACTCGACCGGATCCATGTTGGGGAAGTATGCCCGATCAACAAAAGAGGAGAGCAA
>JALZHV010000362.1 GCA_030860625.1 Actinomycetota bacterium | reverse complement strand
GCGCTGCGCGAAGCCGGCTTCGACATGTCGATCGACGGCGACGGCTTCTTCTCGATCCAGTACCAGAACGCCAACAACTCGGTGCGGGTCACCGACGAGTTCATGGAGGCGGTCGAGCGCGGCGAGAGCTGGGACCTGATCGCGCGGACGACCGAAAAGCCGGTCGACAGCATCGACGCCCGCGAGCTGATGAACAAGATCGCCGACGCCGCCTGGCGCTGCGCCGATCCGGGCGTCCAGTACGACACGATCATCAACCGCTGGCACACCTGCCCGGAGTCGGGCCGGATCAACGCCTCCAACCCATGCAGCGAGTACATGCACGTCGACGACTCGGCCTGCAACCTCGCCTCGCTCAACCTGATGAAGTTCCGCCGCGAGGACGGCAGCTTCGACGTCGCCGACTTCGAGCACTGCGTCGACGTCGTCTTCCTCGCCCAGGAGATCATCGTCGGCTTCTCCAGCTACCCGACCGAGGAGATCACCGATAACGCCCGGCGCTTCCGCCAGCTCGGCCTCGGCTACGCCAACCTCGGCGCGCTGCTGATGTCGGACGGTCTCCCCTACGACTCCGACGCGGGCCGCAACGTCGCCGCCGCGATCACGGCGCTGATGACCGGCCGCGCCTACCGCCAGTCGGCGCTGATCGCCGCCGGCGCGACCGGGCCCTACGAGGAGTACGAGAAGAACCGCGAGCCCCACAACGGCGTCATGCGGATGCACCGCGACGCCTCCTACGAGGTCGACGGGACCGGGATCAAGGGCGACCTGCTCGAGGCCGCGCAGCGGGCCTGGGACGAAGCGGTGGAGCTCGGCGAGGAGCACGGCTACCGCAATGCGCAGGCGACGGTGCTGGCCCCGACCGGGACGATCAGCTTCCTGATGGACTGCGACACGACCGGGATCGAGCCCGACTTCTCGCTGGTCAAGTTCAAGGAGCTGGTCGGCGGCGGGCAGATGACGATCGTCAACCGCTCGGTGCCGCTGGCGCTGCGCACGCTCGGCTACGACGAGGCGGAGATCGACCAGATCAACGCCTACATCGCCGAGAACAACACGATCGTCAGCGCCCCGGGCCTGAAGGACGAGCACCTGCCGATCTTCGACGTCGCGGTCGGCGAGCGGGCGATCTCCCACACCGGCCACATCGACATGATGGCCGCGACCCAGCCGTTCATCTCCGGGGCGATCTCAAAGACCGTCAACCTGCCGGAGTCGGCGACGGCCGAGGACATCGCCGACGCCTACACCCGCGGCTGGAAGGGCGGCCTCAAGGCGCTGGCGATCTACCGCGACGGCTCCAAGACCGCGCAGGCGCTGCGCACCGACGCGCAGAAGGAGAAGGAGGCCGAGGTCGAGCAGCCGATGGCCGAGCCGGTCCGCAAGAAGATGCCGCGCGAGCGCGAATCGATCACCCACAAGTTCTCGATCGCCGGCCACGAGGGCTACATCACCGCCGGCAAATACGAGGACGGCTCGGTCGGGGAGATCTTCCTCACCGACATCGGCAAGGAGGGATCGACGATGCGCGGGCTGATGAACGCCTTCGCGACGGCGATCTCACTCGGGCTGCAGTACGGCGTTCCCCTCGAAGACTTCGTGCGCAAGTTCAGCTACATGCGCTTCGAGCCGGAGGGCATGACCGGCAACCCGGAGATCCCGTTCGCGAAATCGCTGCCCGACTACATCATGCGCTGGGTCGCGAGCCGCTTCATCGAGGACACGGAAACGCTCGAGGAACTCGGGATCATGACCACCGAGGTCCGCAACAAGAAGGAAGCGGAGACCTCCCAGCTCGGCCTCGGCATCCCGACCGATACGGCCGGCCCGGCCAACGGCAATGGCCACGCGAACGGCGGCAACGGCAACGGTGGCGCGGCGGCGAAGGCCGGGGCACGGGTCCCGGCGGCCGCGGCGCTGACCGAAACGCCTCCGGTCCGCCCGGCGAAGATGCAGGGCCTCGACCTCGGCCCCGCCTGCGAGCAGTGCGGCGGCATGATGCAGCGCACCGGGTCTTGCTACACCTGCTCCAGCTGCGGCAACAACACCGGCTGCGGCTGAGCCGGACCGCGATCTCGCGCTTTTCAAGGGATCGGCCCTCGCGGCCGATCCCTTTTTCGTGCGGGGTTCGGACGATCTGCGGTCGGTGGTCAGGTTCAGCATCGGCCTGCTCTGCGCGATCGCTTTCGTGCTGATCCTGGTCATCCTCTCGGGCAACCACCTGGACGACAGCAGCGGCAAGGCCGTAGGCACGGCAACCGCCCTCGCTTTCCTCGGCTTGACCGGCGCCGCCGGCTCCCACCTCTCGAGGTGCCGGCCGGAGCTGACCCTCTTCGGCCACCTCACCCTGCTGGCGGCGGTCGTCGCCTTCCTCCTCACCACCGTCGCGCTCTGGTCGGAGATGGACAACTCCGGGGAGTGGGCC
>JALZHV010000361.1 GCA_030860625.1 Actinomycetota bacterium | reverse complement strand
GGGCCCGCCCTTCGCGTTTGCGAGGACTCAACCGATGCGCGATTCAGCCGATAAACAAAGGGTGCGGACTCGAAGCTTCCTCCTGGCGCTGCTGACCTGCGCCCTCTGCGCTGTCCTCGCGCCAAGCGCAGGGGCCGCCCCCGCGACCTTCGCCGGCGCCTCCGCCGACGGGGAGGCGGTCTTCTTCACCACCACCGAAAAGCTGGTCACCGGCGATACCGACACCCGCGTCGACGTCTACGTCCGCTCCTTCGACGAAGCGCTCGGCAGCTACGTGACCCGCCAGGTCTCGGTCGGGCCGGTCGGCGGCAACGACGCCCACCCGTCCTTCTACGTCGCCGCCTCGGCCGACGGCAGCCGGGTCATCGTCGCGACCGAGGAGAAGCTGGTCGCGGCCGACCGCGACGTCAGCGAAGACATCTACCTCCGCGACCTCGAGCAGAACACGACGGCGCTGGTCAGCGCCGGCGCCGCCGACTGCGCGGCGCAGGGCTGCGGCAGCGCCAACCTCCCCGCCAGCTTCGCCCCCGGCGGGGTCATCCCCAGCGGCCAGAAGGTCTTCTTCCACAGCTCCGAGCAGCTCGCGCCCGAGGACGAAGACGAATCTCCCGACGTCTACGTGCGGGACGTCGTCGCGGGCACGACGACGCTGGTCTCGGCGGGAGCCGCGGGCTGCGCCGGCGCGGGCTGCGGCAACGGCGCCTTCCCGGCCAGCTTCCGCGGCGCTTCCGCCGACGGGACCAAGGTCTTCCTGACGACGGACGAGCAGCTCGTCTCAAGCGACGCGGACTCCCTGCTCGACATCTACCGGCGCGACGTCGGCGCCGGCGTCACCGTGCAGGTCTCGCTGCCGGGCACCTGCCCCGCCGGGGCCGACTGCAGCGCCTCCTACGGCGGCGCCTCGGCCGACGGCTCCCACGCCTACTTCGAGACCAACGAGCGGCTGTCCGCTGGCGACGAAGACGACGCCCAGGACGTCTACGACTGGTCCGGCGGCGTCGCCACCCGTGTCTCGACCGGATCTCCCGGCGGCAACGAGAAAGCCACGGCGGCGACCTTCACCGGCGCCTCGGCTGACGGCTCGCGGATCTTCTTCGAGACCAGCGAGAGTCTGGTCGAAGCCGATACCGACGCCGCTCACGACCTCTACGAACGGGCCGGCGGCAAAACCAGCCTGGTCTCGACCGGCCCGGCAGGGGGCAACGCCGAAGTGCCGGCCTCGCTGCGCTGGGTCTCGCCGAACGACTCCAGCGAAGCGGTGCTGTTCACGACCGAAGAGCCCCTCGTCGAAGCCGACGAAGACGGAGCCCAGGACGTTTACGCTCGCGACGGCGGCGTCACGACCCTGCGCACTAGCGGCAACGGCGAGTTCAACGCCAGCTTCGCCGGCGCCTCCGCCGACGGCAGCCACGTCTTCGTGGTGACGGCGGAGAAACTGGCCGCGGGGGACACCGATACCGCCCTCGACGTCTACGGGTTCCACGGCGGGACGACGACCCTCGTCTCGACCGGCCCCCTGGCCGGCAAAACGTCGATCCCCGCCGGGCTTCCGACCGGCGGCGTCGCGGCCGACGGCTCTCACGTCTTCTTCACGACCGAGGAGCGGGTGACCGAAGGCGACCTCGACGCCGAAGCGGACGTCTACGACCGCTTCGAAGGCGGGACCCTGCTCGCCTCGACCGGCAACTCGGCGGCCCTCGGCCCGCCGACCCCCTCCCAGCTCAGCACCGACCCCGCCTCGCCGGGAACCTCGCTGACGCCCGCGATCAAGGGCCAGTCGGACCCGAACACCGCGATCAAGATCTACACCACCCCCGACTGCTCGGGCGCCCCGGTCGCCACCGGCACCTCGGTCGAGCTGGGAGGGGCCGGGATCACGGTGACGGTGGAGGCGAGCTCGACCAACTCCTTCCGGGCGACCGCGACCGACACCAACGGCGACACCTCGCCCTGCTCGGCGGCGGTCTCCTACACCCACCAGAGCTCGACCCCGCCGCCCCCGCCCCCGCCGCCTCCCGGCGAAGAAGGCGGCAGCGGCGGCGGAACCGGCGGGACGGGCGACGGCTCGGGGGGCGCCGGCGGCGGCTCCAAGGGCGGCAAGGGCGGCGTCGTCTACGTCACTCCGCAGACCCGGATCACCTTCGCCCCCGCGAGCAAGACCCGGGCGCGCCGGCCCGTCTTCCGCTTCACCGACTCGACCGGCCAGGAAGGCAGCACCTTCAAGTGCAAAGTCGACAAGGGCCGCTGGAGCGGATGTAACTCGCCGGTCAAGCTGAAGAAGCTGAAGCTCGGCCGCCACGTCTTCCAGGTGAAAGCGGTCAACGCCGTCGGCACCCCCGAGCCGCGGCCGGTCAAGCGTGCCTTCAAGGTGGTCCGGTGAGAGCCCTCCAGCGCACCTGCGCCCGCCTGCGGCGGGACGAGCGGGGCC
>JALZHV010000360.1:1659-2429 GCA_030860625.1 Actinomycetota bacterium | reverse complement strand
GACGAGATCACCTCGGGCGACGTCTCGATCGGCGAGCGGACGGTCCGCGAGCGCGACCCGGCGCAGCTGCGGCGGGAGATCGGCTACGTGATCCAGCAGATCGGGCTCTTCCCCCACCGCACCGTCGCCGAGAACATCGGCGCTGTCCCCCACCTGATGGGCTGGAAGAAGGACCGGATCCGGGCGCGGGCGGCGGAGCTGCTGGAGCTGATCGGGCTCGACCCCGAGCTCGGCGACCGCTACCCCGCCCAGCTTTCCGGCGGCCAGCAGCAGCGGGTCGGCGTCGCCCGGGCGCTGGCGGCCGACCCCTTGGTGATGCTGATGGACGAGCCCTTCGGGGCGATCGACCCGATCAACCGCGAGCGCCTGCAGAACGAGTTCCTGCGGCTGCAGCGGGAGATCCGCAAGACCGTCCTCTTCGTCACCCACGACATCGACGAGGCGATCAAGATCGGCGACCGGATCGCGGTGATGCGCGAGGGCGGCCGGGTCGAGCAGTACGCGACTCCCGCCGAGCTCCTGATGGCCCCCGCGACCGAGTTCGTCGAGGACTTCGTCGGCGCCGACCGGGCGCTGAAGCGGCTGGCGCTGATGCGGGTCGCCGACATCGACCTCTGGGAAGCGCCGCTGGCCTTCGTCGGCCAGGCGACCGCGGAGGTGCGGGCGAAGCTGGCCGCCCCCGACGTCGAGGTCCCCTACCCCCTACTGGTCGACGGCGAGCGGCGGCCGCTCGGCTGGCTCAGCGAGCGCGACCTCGCGGCGGACGTCGG
>JALZHV010000360.1:0-1649 GCA_030860625.1 Actinomycetota bacterium | reverse complement strand
CTCGCCGCTCGGCCCGGTCCTCGAATGCGACGACGTGATGCGCGACGCCCTCGCCGACCTCCTCCAGGGGCAGTCGCAATACGCCCCGGTGGTCGACGGCGAGGGCCGGATCGCCGGCGTCCTCTCGGTCGAGATCATCTCCGAGTTCCTCGGCTCGCCGCGGGCGGGGAGCGAGGATCGCCCCGCGGTGGAGAGACCGCGTGAGTGACCCGGCGCTGCTTGCCGCCGTCGGCGAAGTCGGGAGCGACTTCTACCGCGAGCGCGACAGCGACAGCCTTCCCTGCCAGGCCCGCTCCGACGAGGTCTTCTGCTTCGACTGGGCGCGGGAAAACCTCGACCGCTTCCAGGACCCGACCGTCCAGCACCTGGAAATCGTCGTCTTCTCGGTCCTGCTCGGCTTCGTGGTGGCCTTCGGTCTCTCGCTCCTCGCGCACCGGGTCAGCTGGCTGCGGCCACCGCTGCTTGCCGCAACCGGGGTCCTCTACACGATCCCCAGCATCGCCTTCTTCTTCCTGCTGATTCCGGTGACCGGCTTCGGCAGGGACACGGCGATCATCGTCCTCGCCGCCTACACCCTGCAGATCATCTACCGCAACACGATGCTCGGCCTGGCGAACGTTCCCGCCGCCGTCAAGGACGCCGCGCGAGGGATGGGGTTCACCCAGCGTCAGGTCCTCTGGCGCGTCGAGCTGCCGCTGGCGATCCCCGAGATCATCGCCGGCCTCCGGGTCGCGGTGGTGAGCACGATCGCGATCGCGACCTTGGCGGTGCTGATCAGCGCCGGCGGGCTGGGAACCGAGATGTACGGCGCGAACCTCGACTTCCCGACCGCGATCATCATCGCCACCACGATCGTGATCCTGATGGCCCTTGCGTTCGACCTGGTCCTGCTGACCGTCCAGCGCCTGGCCACCCCTTGGCGCAAGGCAAGGGCGCGATGACCGGGCAACCGCTCCTCGCGTCCTTCGGAGGGGCGATCGAGTTCATCTTCACGCCGCAGGAGTCCAACGTGACCGGCGGCAAGAAGGTGGGCGGCTTCGACAAGTCGCTGGACCTGGTCATCGGCCATCTGGAGGTGACCTTCCTGGCGCTGGCGCTTGCCCTGGTCGTCGCCCTGCCGCTCGGGCTCTACCTCGGCCACCGCGGCAGGGGCGAACTGCTTGCCGTCGGCATCGGCAACGCCGGCCGCGCGATACCCGAGCTGGCGGTGATCGCCCTCGTCGCCACCTTGATCGGCGTCGGGATGAAGAACGTGGCCCCCGCCCTCGCCCTGCTCGGCGTCGCGCCGATCATCGTCAACGCCTACGTCGGCGTCCGCCAGGTCGATCCGGCCGCGGTCGACGCCGCCCGCGGCATGGGGATGAGCGAGCTCAGCATCATCCGCAAGGTCGAGCTGCCCCTGGCGATGCCGACCGTGATGGGAGGGATCCGGGGGGCGGCGATCGCGATCGTCGCGACGGCGACCATCGCCCCGCTGGCGGGAGTGGAAACGCTCGGCGACTTCATCCTCAACGGCAACATCTACGGCGAAAACGGGCTCTTGGCCGGCGCCCTCCTCGTCGCCCTGCTGGCCCTGGCGCTGGAGGGAACGCTCGCGCTCCTGCAGCGCCGCCTGACTTCCGACGGGCTGAAGTTAAAGACTGTCTAGC
>JALZHV010000359.1 GCA_030860625.1 Actinomycetota bacterium | reverse complement strand
CCTCAGGGAGGTGCTGCTGGCGAGCAAGCGCCGCTTCGTCCTGATCGCCGAGTCGGGCTCCCAGCCGAATCCGGCGGCGGTCGCGAAACGGGCGCAGGCGGCGCTCAACCGGGCGGCGAACCAGAGCGAGGACGGGCGTGGCCGCTTCCTAAGCGATCGCGCTTAGCGCCCGCGCCAGCAGCCGCGGGTCGAGTTCCATGTCGAGGGAGTGCGGGCCGCGGCCGCCCTCGTTGGCGACCGGCGCCGCCAGCAGGCGGCTGTAGAGCATCCCCAGGTGCGAGGCGAGGACGCGGTAGTTGGAGACCCCCTGCGCGGCAGGGGCGGCGAAGAGCTCGACGACCTGGGTGCCCGGCGGCGAGAAGAGGAGGTTGGTCAGCCCTGCCCCGTGCGGCCCGACGACGGCGCTCGCCCGCGAGAACAGCGCGACCTGCTCGGCGATCGACATCCCGGCCGGGTCGACGACCTCGAACCCGTGCTCGGCCAGCACCGGCGCGAGCTCTGCCTCGTTGACGACCCGCCGCGAGGCGGCGCTAGCTCGGCTGATGAAGAGCCTGCGTCCGCCCGGCTCGGCCCCGGTGTCCGGCGCGAGCCGCTCCCGCAGCCACCGCGCGTACTCGCCCAGCTTGCGCGACGGGTACCGCGAGCCGCCGCCGCTGAGCCCCCGCGTGAAGGTGACGCTCGCGAACCGCGTCAGCCCCGGCTCCAGCAGCTCGAGCCGCTCCGTCAACCCCAGCAAATCGAGCGATTCCCGCTGGAACTCAGCCGACGGCGCCGGGATCGCCAGCGGCAGGGCGCCGCCATCGGGCGGTTGTCCCCGCATACCGGGGACAACTCGGTTCACAGTCTCGTCGAGCAACCAGACCCGCGGCAGGATGTCGATCCACCAGTGCCAGTAGCCACCGCGCTGGCCGCCGAGGAGGAAGACCTCGCGGGGGTTGGTCGTCGGGGTCGCCCCCAGCTCGGCGAGCGCGCGCCAGTCGCTCTCGGCCCGCCGCCAGACGTTGGGGGAGTCGTCGACCGAGTCGGCGACTAGCTCACCCCGCCCGGTCAGCAGGTAGGAGCGCAGGTGGCCCGGTGCGACGGCGACGATCGCGTCGCTGACGGTTGCGGCGAAGAGCTTGGCGCCGGCCTGCTCCGGCATCCGCGGCGGTAGCTCCTGCGCCTCCCCACGCTCCTCGAGGGCAAGCGCCGGCGGGGAGAGGTCGAGCGGCTGCGCGCCGTCGATCTCGAACGCCTCCACGTCCGCGCGTCGACCGGCCTCCAGGGTCGCGACCCGCAGGCGCGGCTGCTCGCGGAACGGCTGAATCACGGCCGCCAGCCTACGTACTGGAGCCTAGAATCGCGCCGATGAGCGGACCCCGGGTCACCGTCCTCGGCACCTGCCGGGTCTTCGACCCGTTCGCGCTCCTCGCCAAGCGGGGCACGGTTGAGTTGCGCAACGCCGGCGTCTACGGCTTCACGCACTACACGAAGGAGACGCTGCAGCAGCTCCGCGCGATGCACGGCGAGTTGGCGCTGCCCGCCGAGCTGGGGCCGTACATCACCCATAATCGGTTCCCCGCGCGCGCCGACGGGACCCTGGCAACGGCCGACAACCGCCTGGAGGAGACCGACCTGCTGGTGGTCGAGATCTCCTCGCTGAAGGAGATCGAGTTCCGGGGCTTCTACCTGCAGATCAACCGGCTGCGGGGCCGGCTGGTCGGCGAACGCGAGGGGCTGCAACGCTGGTGGAAGCGCCTCTACGCGAAGGAGAAGCTGGGCACCTCAGCCGAGGAGCGCGAGCCGTTCCTCGGTGACGACCTCAGCCCGCTCGAGCGGGAGCTGGTCCTCGGGATCGACGTCCAGTTGCAGAGCGAGGAGTCGATGCTGGCCGACATGGAAGCGATCCGGGCCTACTTCGGCGGGCCGATCCTCTGGGTCTCCCACTTCGACACCCCGGCGCTGAAGGGCGGCCGGGAGCTCCCCCGGCGCAAGCAGCTGGTGGCGGGGGTGGAGGCCGGCGCCGCGCGCTTGGGCGAGCCGTTCTTCAACCCGCGGCAGGACATCGAAGCGTTCGGCCTGCCCGAGGCCCTCCAGGACATGGGCCACTACCAGCCAAAGTTTCAGGCGGAGCTGGCGAGCCGCTTCGAGCGGATGCTGCCGGAGCTGCTGAGCTGAGGCAGCGCCGCGAGCAGTTCCTCGACCCGGTCCGAGAATGAGTGGCCCTCGGGCAGCCGACCCCGCGCCCCGCCTCCCGCCAGCACCTCGTCGACCAGTCGCGCCAGCTCCTCCGGCGTCTCGTAGGTGAGGACGCCCTCGAAGCGCTCCAGCCCCGGCACCGCGTCGCTGATTACCGTCGCTCCGCAGGCGAGCGCGTCGTAGATCCGGTTGGAGACGAAGCCGTGCTCGCGCATGTCGTCCCAGTGGTCGCAGAGGACGACCTTGGCCGAGGAACAGACC
>JALZHV010000064.1 GCA_030860625.1 Actinomycetota bacterium | reverse complement strand
GGGGTTGTGCGACTCGAGCTTGGCCCAGATGCGAACGCCGGGCTTGGGCGACAGGCGCTTGAGCTCGACCAGCGGCGTGTTGCCGATCGCCTGGACGATGTCGCCGTAGCGACCCCCGCACGGCCGGTTCTCAAGACGCGGCTCGAGCATCACTTCACGAAGTGTAGTGGAGGCAGACCGACGGTATGTGACGTCCGTCGCGCCTGCTCAGCCGCCGCCGGCCATCGCCGGCAGGATGTGAACCGTGTCGCCGTCTTTGACCGCGGTCTCGAGTCCCTGCAGGACCCGCACGTCCTCGTCGTTGAGGTAGACGTTGACGTAACGGTTGAGCTCGCCGTCGTCGCCGAAGAGCTGGGCCTGGGTGTCCGGGTACTCGCCGGCCAGCGAGCGCAGGACCTCGCCGACGTTGCCGCCGCCGACCTCGACCTCGGCCTGGCCTCCCGCTTTCGGGCGCAGCACCGGGGGAATTTTCACGGTCGCCATGGAGCGGTGATCCTAATGAAGCCGAAGCTCTTTAGCGGTCCCCGCCCGCACCGGCGCAGAAGGCGTCGTAGTCGGGGAACTGGCCCATCTCCGACTCCGGGATCTCCTCGGCGTTCTCGCCGCAGATCGGGCAGTTGGGGTCGCGGCGAACCTTGAGCTCGGTGAAGCTGGTGCCGAGCGCCTCGTAGAGGAGCAGGCGGCCGACCAGCGGGTTGCCCTTGCCGAGCACGAGCTTGATCACCTCGTTGGCCTGCAGGGTCCCCATCGTCCCGGCCATCACCCCGAGCACCCCGTTGGCGGAGCAGCTCGGCGCCAGCTCGGCCGGCGGCGGCGTCGGGTAGAGGCAGCGGTAGCAGGGGCCCTCGTAGGGGACGAAGGTCGAGATCTGCCCGTCGAAGCCGAGGATCGAGGCCGAGACGACCGGCTTGCGCAGCCGCACCGAGGCGTCGTTCAGCAGGTAGCGGGTGGGGAAGTTGTCGGCGCCGTCGACGACGATGTCGTAGTCCTTGATGACGTCGAGGATGTTGCCGGCGTGGAGGCGGCCGTTGTGCTCGACGACGTTGACGTCGGGGTTCAGCCCTTCGATGAAGATCCGCGCCGACGTGGTCTTCGGCATCCCGATCCGTTCGGTGTTGTGGATCACCTGGCGCTGCAGGTTGGAGGCGTCGACCACGTCGTCGTCGACGAGGCCGATCGTGCCGACTCCGGCGGCGGCGAGGTAGAGCGCGGTCGGCGCGCCGAGCCCGCCGGCGCCGAGCAGCAGCACCTTCGCGTTCAGCAGCTTCACCTGACCGTCGACGCCGACCTCCGGCAGGAGGGTGTGGCGCGAGTAGCGCTCGCGCTGCTCGGGGGTCATCCCGTGCGCGGCGACGACCGGCAGCCCCTGCTCCTGCCACTGCAGGATGCCGCCGCTCATCGAGGCGACGTTTTCGTAGCCCAGCTGCTGCAGCTTGGCCGCAGCGATCGCGGAGCGGTTGCCGGAGCGGCAGTAGAGGATCGTGCGCGCCGATTTGTCGGGCGCTGCGGTGGCGATTTCGTCGGCCAGCAGCCCCGGCGGGACCAGCTTGCCGCCCTCGAGGTGAGCCTCCTGGTACTCGTGGGGCTCGCGGGTGTCGATCAGGACGACGTCGCCGCCGCCGATCTCCTCCGCCGCCTCGAAGGGTTCGATCTCCTCGATCGTCTGGACCTGCTCGGTGTCGGTCGCCATCGTTAAATCCCCTGAATTCGGATCAGCTTTACTTCAAAAACTATAGCGACCCTCGTCAGCAGCCCCGCGGGACCGCTAGCGGAGCAGAAATTCAGAGACCTTCCACTCCTCGCCTTCTTCCACGAGTTCGACGATCACCTCTTCCCCGCCGGAGACTTCGACCTCGACTTCAGCGTCCGTGCCGTCGACTTTGGTCTTCTTCACCTCTGGGAAGCGAAGGGGTCCCGCTTCCAGGTTGGGGATGAAGAACTCCTCGCAGGAGAGTTCGCCGTCGCCTTCGAAGATGTCGGCGACCTCCTTGCTCAGCATCGCGCAGGTCTCCTCCGAGTCTTCCTTGTCCACGGCTTCGACGAAGGCGATGGCGGTGTCCTCGACCTCGCCGCTCGCGTCTCCCCCGCCGCCGCACGCGACCAGACCAGCCACCGCCGCAACCGCCAAGACTCCAGCCAGCACTCCGCGCATCTCTCGACCCCCGCTCGTTCGTAGTCGGACGCCGAGAACCTATCGATCGCGCCGCCCCCAAAACAAACGAAGGCGGCCCCGGGAAGGTCCCGGGGGCCGCCGATCGTTTCCGGACGAAGCCGTGCCTCAGCTGAAGCTGGGGCGCATCTGGCGCAGGCGGCGGACCCGCTCCTCGATCGGGGGGTGGGTCGAGAACAGGCTGGCCATGCCCTTGCCGCTGAACGGCTTGACGATGTAGAGGGGCTCGGCCGCCTGGTTGACCTGCATCGGGATCGCCGCGGAGCCCTGCTCGAGGCGCAGCAGCGCGCTCGCCAGCGACTCCGGGTTGCCGCAGATTTCGGCGCCGCCGGCGTCGGCCGCGTACTCGCGCTGGCGCGAGATCGAGAGCTGGATGATGCTTGCCGCGATCGGGGCCAGCAGCACCATGCCGAGCGCGGCGACCATGCTGAGCGGCGACTCGTCGTCCCCGCCGAACCACATGAACATGTAGGCGAGGTAGGTGATCGCCGAGCCGAACGCGGAGGCGATCGTCTGGATCAGGATGTCGCGGTTGCGAATGTGCGCGAGCTCGTGCGCGAGGACGCCGCGCAGCTCGTCCTCGGAGAGGAGCTTGGTGATCCCGCGGGTGACCGCCACCGCCGAGTTCTTCGGGTTGCGGCCCGTGGCGAAGGCGTTGGGCTGGTCCTGGGGGATCATGTACAGGCGCGGCATCGGCAGGTCCGCGCGCGTCGTCAATTCGCGGACGATCTGGTAGAGCCGCGGCGCCTCCGACTCCTCGATCGGCTCGGCGCGGCTCATCTTCAGCGCCATCTTGTCGCTGAAGAAGTACATGAGCAGGTTCATCGCCAGCGCGATGAAGAGGAACATCAGCGCGGTGCTCGGGCCGCCGATCGCCGCGCCGATGACGACGAGCAGGCCGCCGAGCGTGGCCATCAGGATCGTGGTCCGCAGTTTCGCGCCCCAGCTGGATTGCTTGGTGGTGGTCATCGTCGATTCGCTCCTAGGTCGGGTGGTCGTCCAAGTATCCGCCGAAAGCGTCAATTCGCCTATAGGGGGCAGCCCCCTACCCGGCCAGGAACGTCCCCTATAGCCGCGGGCGGCCCCTAGGCTGGAGCCATGACCTTGCTGGTGATCGGGCTTTCCCTAGTAGTTCTGGCGTTGGCTCTTGCGTTGATGCGGGAGCGGCGGCGGCTGCGGCCGTTGGAGGACCTGGTCGAGGCGATGGAGAAGGTCGACCTCTCCAGCCCGCGGCCGCTGATTCCCGCCTCGATCGACGGGGTCGGCCAGACCGAGGAGGTGGAGCGGATCGAGCTCGCCTTCCTGCGGATGATGCGGCGGCTCGAAGCCGAGCGCCGGCGCGCCGGCTCCGCCGCCCTCCACGCCCAAGAGGAGGAGCGCGCCCGCGTCGCGCGCGACCTCCACGACGAGGTGAACCAGTCGCTGACCGGGCTGCTGCTGCGGCTGGAGGCCGCACGCGAGACGGCCCCGCCAGAGCTCGAGGGGGAGTTGGCCGAGACCAAAGCGCTGGCGAACCAGGCGATGAACGAGCTTCTCTCCCTCGCCCGCCAACTGCGGCCGACCGCGCTCGACGACCTCGGCCTCACGGCGGCGATCGGCGGCCAGGTCGAGCAGCTCAGCCGCGGCGGGCTCGACGCCCGCTTGGAAGCCGATGGCGATTTCTCCGACCTCGGCGACGATCCCCAGCTCGTCGTCTACCGCGTCGCCCAGGAGGCCCTCTCCAACGCCGCCCGCCACAGCGGCGCCGAGCACGTCGAGGTCCGGCTGCGGCGGACCGACGGCGGTGGCGTCGTCCTCGAGGTCACCGACGACGGCCGCGGCTTCGCCTTCGACGATTCCGAACGCGGCCTCGGCATCGGCGGCATGCGCGAGCGCGCGCTCCTCGTCGGCGGCGAGCTGACGATCGAGTCCCGCCCTGGCCACGGCACTACCGTTCGGCTCGACGTGCCCGAGGAATCGCATCGATGAGAGTGCTGATCGCAGACGACCACGGGATCGTCCGCTCCGGGATCCGACTGCTGCTTGAGCGCCAGCCGGACATCGAGGTGGTCGCCGAGGCGGGCGACGGCGCGGAGGCGAGGGAGCTGGCGGTGCGGGAGCGGCCGGACTTGGCGATCCTCGACGTGAAGATGCCGAAGCTGACCGGGCTGCAGGCGACGCGGGAGATCAAGCAGCAGGCGCCGGAGGTCTCGGTCCTGATCCTCTCGATGCACGACGACGAGCGCTATTTGTTCGAGGCGCTGAAAGCGGGCGCTTCGGGATACGTGCTGAAGGCGCAGGCGGACACCGATCTCTTGGCGGCGATACGGGCGGTCGAGCGGGGGGAGCCTTTCCTGACCCCGGAGGCGCAGCGGACGCTGATCAAGGACGTGCTCGAGCGCGGCTCCAGCGGCGAAGAGGAGCTGACGCCGCGCGAGGAGGAGATCGTCAAGCTCGTCGCCGAGGCGCATACGACGAAGGAGATCGCCGAGCTGCTGCACCTCTCCGAGAAGACGGTCGAGAACCACCGCGCCAACGCGATGCGCAAGCTCGGCATGCGCGACCGGGTCGAGCTGGTCCGCTACGCGATCCGCCGCGGCCTGATCGAGCCGTAGGGCGGCAGGGCATAACCGACCTCTTCAGTAGGATTTGAATCGATGCTGTTTTCGACCAAAGCCGAGTACGGAGTGCGCCTGATGGTCGAGCTGGGCCGCCAGCCCGGCTCGCAGCCCGTCTCGCTGGGCTCCGTCGCCGAAGCCGAGCGGCTGCCGCTCTCCTACCTGGAGCACCTGGTCGCGAAACTGCGCAAGGCAGGGCTCGTCACCTCCACCCGCGGCGCCCACGGCGGCTACCGCCTGGCGAAGCCGGCGGCGGAGATCACGATGGACTCGGTGGTCGAGGCGCTGGAAGGGCAGATCGCCCCGATGGAGTGCTTCCACGACTCGCCGGAGGGCAAAGTCCTCTGCTCGCACGAGTCAGACGGCGACCACGCCTGCTCGACGAAGCTGCTGTGGATGCGGGTGCAGGGCGGCGTCAGCAAGGCGCTCGCCGGCACCACCCTCGCCGAGCTGGTGGAGTTCTCCACCAAGAGCGAGTCCACCCGCCGCGCCGTCATCGGCAGCGTCGCGTAAGAACGCCGGCCCCGCTGGCGCTAACAACTTCGAAAACCCCAGAAAACGGAGCGAAATTGGCTGAGCTGGAGATACGCAACCTGCACGTGAAGGCCGAGGACAAGGAGATCCTCCGCGGCCTCGACCTCGACGTCGAGAAGGGCAAGGTCCACGCGCTGATGGGCCCGAACGGCTCCGGCAAGTCCACCCTCGCCAACGTGATCATGGGCCACCCCGCGCTCGAGGTCACCGAGGGCACGATCACCTTCAAGGGCGAGGACATCACCGAGGCCGACCCCGAGGAGCGCTCACAGGCCGGGCTCTTCATGGCCTTCCAGTACCCGGTCGCGATCCCCGGCGTCTCGGTCAGCAAGTACCTGCGGATGATCATCAACGCCCAGCGCGAGGCGCGCGGCGAAGACCAGATCAAGATCAAAGACTTCGCCCGCACCGCCCAGGAGGCGATGGAGCTGGCGAGCATCCCCAAAGACTTCTCCAGCCGCTACCTCAACGACGGCTTCTCCGGCGGCGAGAAGAAGCGGATGGAGCTGCTGCAGCTGGCGCTGCTGCGGCCGGAGATCGCGGTCCTCGACGAGACCGACTCGGGCCTCGACATCGACGCGCTGCGGATCGTCGCCGAAGGCGTCAACAAGTTCGCCGGGCCGGACATGGGCGTCCTGATCATCACCCACTACCAGCGCATCCTCCACATGGTCAAACCGGACTCCGTCCACGTCATGTTCCAGGGCCGGATCGTCAAAGAAGGCGGCCCGGAGCTGGTCGGCGTGCTGGAGGAGAAAGGCTACGGCTGGATCAAAGAGGAGGTCGAGGCAGGCGCCGCCGCCTGACCTCTTCGCGATGGAGCCGGTGAGCGCCAAGAGCCCCGCTGCGGCGGCGCCGTTCTCGATCGAGAAGGTGCGCGCCGCCTTCCCGGCGCTGGAGCGCGAGGTCCACGGACAGCCGGTCGCCTACCTCGACAGCGGCGCCAGCGCCCAGCGGGTGCTGGCCTCGATCCAGTCGGTCGACCGCTACGAGCGGCGCCACCACTCCAACGTCCACCGCGGCTCCCACACCCTCTCGGCCGAGGCGACCGAAGCCTACGAGGGGGCACGAGCGACGGTGGCCGACCACATCGGCGCCACCGACCGCCGCGAGGTCATCTTCGTCCGCAACGCGACCGAGGCGATCAACCTGGTCGCGCGGGCCTGGGGCGAGGCCAACGTCCGCGAGGGCGACCGCATCGTCCTCACCGAGATGGAGCACCACTCGAACATCGTTCCCTGGCAGCAGCTGGCCGAGCGGGTCGGGGCCGAGATCGACTGGGCGCCGATCGACGACGAGCAGATGCTCGATATGGACGCCTTCCGCGGCCTGCTGGAGCGCGGGCCGAAGCTGGTCGCGGTCGCGCACGTCTCCAACGTGCTCGGGACGATCAACCCGGTGGCCGAGATCGCCCGCCGGGCGCGGGCGGCGGGCGCGGTGACGCTGGTGGACGGGGCGCAGGCCGCCCCGCAGCTGCCGCTCGACCTGCGCGAGCTCGATGCGGACTTCTACGCCTGGACCGGCCACAAGCTCTACGGCCCGACCGGGATCGGCGCGCTCTGGACCAAGCTCGACCTGCTGCGCGAGATGCCGCCCTTCCTCGGCGGCGGCTCGATGATCCGCAAGGTCACCCGCGATGGCACCACCTACGCCGACCCGCCCGCCCGCTTCGAGGCCGGCACCCCGGCGATCACCCAGGCGATCGGGATGGCCTCGGCGCTGCGCTGGCTCGACTCGGTCGGGATGGAGGCGGTCCGCGCCCATGACGAGCAGATCGCCGACTACACCCTGGAGCGCCTGGCCGAGGTGCCGGGCCTGCGCGTCTTCGGCCCGCCCCGCGGCGAGGGTCGCCTCGGCCCCGTCTCCTTCGAAATCGACGGCATCCACGCCCACGACATCTCCGAGATCCTCGACCGCCACGGCGTCGCCGTCCGCGCCGGCCACCACTGCGCCCAGCCGCTGATGCGCCAGCTCGGCGTGCCCGCCACGTCGCGCGCGTCGATCGGCGTGCACAACACGCGCGCCGACGTCGACCGCCTGATCGAGAGCCTCGCCGAGGTCCAGAAGGTGTTCGCCTAGCCATGGACGCGCTCTATCGCGAGCAGATCCTCGAGCACTACAAGCGGCCGCGGAACTGGTCGCCGCCCGCGCCGGAGATCGAGCACCCCGACCTCGAGTTCGAGGACAACAACCCGCTGTGCGGCGACGAGCTGCGC
>JALZHV010000358.1 GCA_030860625.1 Actinomycetota bacterium | reverse complement strand
CCCTCAACGTCATCCCCGACTCGATCGCCTCCACCAGCGCGAGCCTTCCCGCCGGTCCGAGAGCGGCGTTAGCGTGAACCTTCATCCGGGTCCTCCTTGCTTGGGGCGTCGAATCCACCAAGCCTCTTGGAGGGCCCGGATGCCTCTCAGGCGTTCACAACGTGTGTGGGCGGGTCAGCTAGCGGCTGAGGTCCCAGTCGCTGCTGAGCCGCTTGCCGAAGGCGGCGAGCAGTTTCACCGTCGCCTCGACGTCGCGCAGGTCGACCATCTCGACCGGCGAGTGCATGTAGCGGAGCGGGATCGAGACGACGCCGGTCGGAATCCCGGCGCGGGAGATCTGCAGGACGTCGGCGTCGGTGCTGGTGCCGCGACCGCTGGCGCTGATCGAGTAGGGGATGCCCTCGGCTTCGGCGGTCTCGACCAGCAGCTCGAAGACCTTCGGCGAGAGGGTGGAGCCGCGCCCGATCGCCGGGCCGGAGCCGAAGGGGTGGCGGCCGATCTCCTTCTCGTCGACGCCGGGCGCGTCGGTGGCGTGGGTGACGTCGACGGCGATCGCGATGTCGGGCCGGATCTGGAAGGCGGCGGTGCGAGCGCCGAAGAGGCCGATCTCCTCCTGCACGGAAGCAACGGCGGCGAAGGAGCCGCCGGGGCCGTCGCCCTCGGCGCAGCGGCGCAGGCTCTCCAGCGCCACGTAGGCGCCGAGGCGGTTGTCCATCGCCTTGGAGACGAGCCGGTCGCCTGCTACCGGCATCGGCTCGGTGCGGATCACGACGGGGTCCCCGACCCGCACCAGCGCCTCGGCCTCCTCGCGGCTCTCGGCGCCGATGTCGATGTGCATGCTCTTCAGCTCGACGACCTTTTTGCGCTGGTCGGCCTCGAGCAGGTGGATCGGCTTGCGCCCGGCGACGCCGGGGACGAGGCCGTCCTTGCCGCGCACCTCGACCCGCTGGCCGACGAGGATCTGCGGGTCCCAGCCGCCGACCGGGGCGAACCAGAGGAAGCCCTGCTCGTCGACGTGGGTGACGATCAGGCCGATCTCGTCGATGTGACCGACCACGGCGAGCAGGGGGGAGGCGTCGCCGACGCGGGCGATCGAGGAGCCGATGCCGTCGAAGCTGAGTTCGGCGAAGGAAGCGGCCTCGCGCCAGACCTCGGCGGCCGGCCCCTCGTACCCGGAGGGGGCGCCGGCGCGGAGCAGTTTGTCGAGGAGATCTGGAGTGCTCAAAAGGTTGGGGGAGTATGCCTAAGGCAACCGCGGGTCGTCGCCTGGACATGGGCCGCGAGATTGTCAACCGGCTCCTGGCTCGACAGCCAGCAGGCCCTCCCGGCCATGGGTTAGCGTGGCGCTATGGCGGGCAGGCCAAGAGTGGCGGTGGTGACCGGTGCCTCGACCGGGATCGGCGAGGCGACCGCGATCCGGCTGGCGCGGGAGCCCGAGACCGAGCTCGTCCTCGTCGCCCGCCGCGAGGAGCTCCTGCGCAAGCTCGCCGACTCGCTGCCCTGCCGGGCGACCTACCTGGCGGTGGACCTGACCGACGCCGACGCGCCCGAGCGGGTCCGCGCCCACCTCGAGGCCGAGCACGGCGGTTCCCTGCACCTGCTCGTCAACAACGCCGGCGCCGCCTGGCGCGCCCCCTTCGCCGAGGGCGGCTACGCCAACGTCCGCCGCCATATGGAGCTCAACTTCGACGCGGTCGTGCGCCTGACCGAGGCGCTGCTGCCGATGCTCCGCGCCTCGGCCCCGAGCGCGATCGTCAACGTCGCCAGCACCGCCGGCCGCGTCGCCCGCGCCCGCACCGGCGCCTACTCGGCCAGCAAGTTCGCCCTGGTCGGCTGGACCGACTCCCTGTATGCGGAGGAGAAGCCGCACGGCGTCCACGTCGGCATGGTCCTGCCCGGCTTCGTCTGCACCGAGGGCTTCCCGGCCACCGAGTTGCGCGAAAAAGCGCTCACCCGCTGGATCGTCTCCAAGCCGGAGAAGGTCGCCGAGGCGATCTACGAGGTCGGCCCCGGCGGCAAGGCCGAGCGCTACGTGCCGCGCCCCTACGGCATCACCGCCGTGCTCCGCATCGTTGCCCCGTCCCTGGTCCGCCGTGTCCTCAGCGGCGGCGCCGCCTCGAGCCTGACCACCAGCACCGCTGGGGACCGGGACGGCGACCCAGCCTCGAGCTGATGACCCTCCTCGCCGACGTGGTGGTCGCGCTCGCCCTGCTGGCGGTCGCGGTGATCGCGGCCGTCTCCACGGCGAGGGTGCGGCAGGTCAACCGTCGCTTCCAGGTCCTCGAGGAGATCGTCCACGTCGCCGAGAGCGGCGCCTCGCTGGAGGAGACGCTCGACGCGATCGCCGGCATCCTCGTTCCCGAGATCGGCGACTTCTGCGCGATCGACCTGGTCGAGAACGGCAAGGTCCGGCGGGCGGCGGTCCGCGTCGTCGGCCCCGGCGC
>JALZHV010000357.1 GCA_030860625.1 Actinomycetota bacterium | reverse complement strand
AAGCAGGTGAAGGCGACCATTACCGCCAGCATCCAGTACTGGGAGGCGGTGGCGCGGCGGTAGTCGGGCCAGTAGGCGAGGGCGCGGTCGTGGGCGAGCATCAGTCCGATGACGTGTCCTACGACGAGCGAGACGACTTGGACGTACCAGATCGCGTTGGCACTGAGGACGGTGAAGTCGATGCCGGAGTCGGCGGTGCCGAAGAGGTCGGTGGTGCCGGTGCCGAGCGGATCGGAGAGCAGGTAGCCGAACTGGGCCTGCTCCTGGAAGACGAAGAGGCTGAAGTAGTGGGCGACGAGGTAGGCGAGGGCGATCGGGATCAGGGAGTGGGCGAAGCCGGTGCGCAGCTTCGCGAAGGAGGGGGCGCCGGGGACGGTGCGCATCCCGCGGACGCCGAGCGCGTAGACGAGGGCGACGGCGCCGAAGCAGAGCAGCATGAAGACGGTCTGGGTGAGGCGCAGGGAGGCGGTCAGCCCGAGCCCCTGGTCGGCGAGCCATTCGGCGATGCTCTCGATCGGGTCTTTGATCGCCCCCTCGGCGGCGCCGTCGAAGCTGGTGGTGGCGATCGAGGCGATCACCACGGCGGCCGAGCCGGGGATCGTCGCCCAGTCGGTCGCGGCCGCGAACGGGCGACGGCGCTGCAGCCTCCCGTCCTCGGTCCCGAAGATCCCGAGGCGGCCGAACATCCCGAAGTAGACCGAGAAGACCTCGCCCCGCTCGCACCACTCCTCGACCCCGAACACGGCCATCATCGCCAGCGTGTAGACGCTGTAGACGAGGGCGGCGACCGCGGTGGTCTGGGGGTCGAGCCCGATCCCCCCGGTCCCGTAGACGACCTCGAGCCAGACGACGGCGAGCAGGCCGATCGCGGCGGGCCAGCGGCCGAGCTTCTCGGGGTAGGGCAGGTGGACGGCGCGCTGGCCGGCGATCGCCTGGAAGCCGGCCCCGGCGGCGCGGCCGACCGCCCGCCACGGGTTGAACGGGCGGAAGAGGTCACCGAGGATCGCCGAGAAGAACGGGAAGCCGAGCCAGCAGGTGACGAAGAGGAAGGTGAGGGCGAAGTTGCGATCGGCGGCTTCGGTTCCCTCCAGCCCCGCGTAGACCGCGACCCCGAGCAGGAAGACCCCGACGAGGCCGCAGACGATCTGCGCGGGGAGGCCGAGCAGGGCCCGCGAGAGCCCCACCCCGAGCGGGCGGCCGTGCCGCTGCTCGAAGCGGGGGCTGCGCCAGCCTGCCGCCAGCGCGAAGAAGGAGACGATCAAGACGATCGACGCCCCCCAGGCGAAGAGCCAGGCGGGGACCGGCAGGTCCTCCCTGGCAGACAGCGCGTGCGCCAGCGGCAGGAAGCTCACGGGTTGACCTGCAGCTCCGCGATCTGGACGCCGAGCTGCTCCAGCTCGGCCTCGTAGATCCCTTCCAGCTCGGCCGGGAAGGCGAATTCGACCGTCCCGCCCGCAGGCACGTCCTTGGCGAGGTCGTAGCCGTGGACGTGGATTTCTTCCGCCTCATCGGAGGTGACGCGGAAGCGGATCTCTTCGCCGGCGCTGAACTCGAGCTCTTGGACGCCGCCCACCGGCTCCCCGTCGCGAACGACGATCGTCGGGACGTCGCCGCCAGCCGCCGAGGGCTCACCGTCGCCTGCCGCCGCGCCTTCCAGTTCCGCGCAGGCGATCTTGTCGCTGTGCGCGTGCTGGGGCTCCTTGCCGTGGTGGCCGCCTTTGTCCTCGTGGTGTCCGCCTTCCTTGGAGTGGTCCACCCCTTCGTGGACGAAGAGGACGAGGGTGCTCTCGGGCTCATCCGCCTCGGCGGTGGACATCGTTTCGTGCGACTCGGCCTCGTGGAGGACGACCGAACCCGCCTCACCGACCGGGACCTCGCGCTTGCTCCTGGCTTCCGCCTCGCCCTCGCCCGCCGCGTCGGTGGTGAACTCGAGGTGGATCTCGTTCGGCGGCTCCTCGGAGCCCCCCGGCTCGAACTGGAAGTGCGGGCCGCCGGGGTCCGCCTGGTCGCAGCCGCCGGTGTGCAGGTGGGCGATGTAGGCGGTTTTCGGCTCCAGCCCGCTGGCGGTGAGCAAGACGGTGGTGCCGCCGTTCGCGCGCTCGAGCTCGGCTTCGCCCTTGGCCTTGGAGTAGGCGGCCGGAGCGTCAGCGACCGCCGTCAGCTCGCCGGTCACCGCCGCGCTTTCCTCGCCGCTGGTCCCGGTGGTGCTGTCGCCGCCGCCACCGCAAGCTGCCAGCGCAGCCGCCGCGACCAACGCCAGCAGCATCGCCGTCAATTTCTTCGCATCTCTCATCTTCAGTCCTCTCTTCTCGTCTTTCCTGGCAGGCAAAAGCGCTCGCGACAGAGACCCGGCTTGCGAGGCGCGCGAGCGGCTCTAGGCGGTGGCGGGCGGAGCCCGGCCGGAAAGCGAGAGGGCGAGGAGGAGCCCGCCGCCGGGAGCGAAGGAGGGCGAGCGG
>JALZHV010000356.1 GCA_030860625.1 Actinomycetota bacterium | reverse complement strand
CCGGCCGCTGATCGGCAGTGTCGGCGAGCTGGTGATCGAGCGGCCGATGCCGTCGATGCCGCTGTTTTTTTGGAACGATGCCAATTTCGAGCGCTATCGCGAGAGCTATTTCGAGATGTTTCCCGGCGTCTGGCGCCACGGCGACTGGCTGGAACTGACCCGGCGCGGGACGGCGGTCATCTACGGCCGCTCCGACTCGACGATCAACCGTGGCGGCATCCGCATGGGGACGAGCGAGATCTACCGCGCGGTCCTGAGCATCGACGAAATCGTCGACGCGCTGGTGGTCGACGTGCCGCGGCCGGGGACCAACGGCTGGATGCCGCTCTTCGTCGTCATGCGCGAGGGGGCGGAGCTGGACGAGGGGCTGCCGCGGGAGATCGCCCGCCGCGTCCGCGAGCAGTGCTCGCCGCGCCACGTCCCCGACGAGGTCTTCGAGATCGACGAGGTCCCCCGCACGCTCAGTGGCAAGGTGCTGGAGGTGCCGGTAAAGCGGATCCTGATGGGGACGCCGGTGGAGAAGGCGGCCAGCCGCGACTCGCTCGCGAACCCCGACTCGCTCGACTACTTCGTCGCGATGGCCAAGCGGCTCGCCGTCTGAGCGAGGATCCTCCGCACGTAGTCCGGCTCGTACCTGACCTGCTCGTGCGTGAAGCGCAGCGGCACAAGCCCGGCGGCCGTGTGCGCCTGATCGCGCAGCCGGTCCCGCGCCTGCTCGGCCGGCGTGCGGTGATAGCGCAGCCCATCGGTCTCGACCACCAGCCCCAGGTCCGGCCAGAAGAAGTCGACTTCGAACTCGTTGACCCACTGCCCGGTCAGCGGCACCGACAGCCCCGCCTCCCGCGCCAGCGGCAGGAAGCGCCGTTCCAGCTCCTCCCTGGTGAGCCTGAACGTACGCTGGTCGAGCACATGCCGCAGCCGCGCCACCCCCGGCTCCCCCACTCGCTCGTCCAGCGCCTCCCGCAACCCCGGCGGATGCACGAGGTCGTATTTGTCCGCCTCGTTGATCGCGCGCTCGATCCCCCGCCGGTCCAACCGCAACGCCAAGTCGATCAGGGTCTGCACAGGGGTGGTGACCGGGATGCCGTACTCGGTGGTGGTGTCGCGCTCTCGGAGGCTTGGTCGGCGGTGAATCCGAAGGCCGGGTTGGCGCTTCTGAGAAGGGCTGGGTAAAGAGAGCTCTATGACGCCGCGCTGCTCAAAGCCAATGCGCCAAAGAGCAGCCGCACTAGAGTGACTCAGGACCGCTCCGTCGCCGCAAGCAAGCACAGCTCCCATCCAGCGTCCATGGCTGTCCACCTTGGGACGCCCAACTGAATAGACGCCGCGCCGCATCCGATAGAGCCGGCCGATCGCCAGTCGATGCTTGATGGCGTCCGGCGTAAACCCAAGCGCAAGAAGCTGCTTCCGCGAGATCACTCCGTGCTGCTGCCGGACCAGAGACCACGCTCGCTGAGTTTTGGGCGCCATAGCGCCTATAAGTCAGCGAACGCTCGTTTCTCGCCCCCTTACCCAGCCTGTTTTTGAGGAGTTTGCGGGCGCTAGACCATGCCGAGGCCGCCGCTGACGCCCAGGGTCTCGCCCGTCACGTAGCTGGCGTCGTCGGAGGCCAGGAACGCCGCTGCGGCGGCGACCTCGTCGGGTTGGCCGAGGCGGCCCATCTGGGTGGACGATCTCATCGTCTCGATGACTTTTTCGCCGATCTCGCCGAACTCCATCGCGCCCATCAGCAGGGGGGTCTCGATCGGGCCGGGAGCGATTGCGTTGGCGGTGACGCCGTAGCGGGCGGCCTCGCGGGCGATCGCCTTGGTGAAGCCGATCAGGCCGGCTTTCGCGGCCGAGTAGGCGGCCGAGCCCTTGGAGCCGACGCGGCCCGCCTCCGAGGAGATGTTGACGATGCGGCCGTAGCCGCGCTCCTGCATCCCGGGCAGCGCGGCGTGGGTGAGGTTCATCGCCCCCTCCAGGTTGACCGCCAGCACCTGCCGCCACTGCTCCTGCGTGACGTAGACGAAGAAGCCGAAGTTGTCCATGCCGGCGTTGTTGACGAGGATGTCGAGTTCGCCGGCGGCGTGGACGGCGCTGCGGGCGGCCTCGAGGTCGGTGACGTCGAGCTCGACCGCGTGGCCGGCGATCTCGCCCGCCACCTTCTCGGCGCCCTCGAGGTTGAGGTCGCCGACCCAGACCTCGGCACCCTCCGCGGCCAGGCGCGCGGCGGTCGCGGCGCCGATGCCGCTCGCCCCGCCGGTGACCAGCGCTTTGCGTCCCTCGAGCCTCATGCGGGCGGGAGCATAGACTGGCGGCCTTGAACGCGGCGGAACCGATCCCGATCATCGGCGGCACCGGCGCCCTCGGCGCCGGCCTGGCGCGACGCTGGGCCAAGGCCGGCGTGCCGGTCGTGCTCGGCTCCCGCTCCTCCGAGCGCGCCGAGGAGGCGGCCGCGAAAGTGCGCGAGGCGGT
>JALZHV010000063.1 GCA_030860625.1 Actinomycetota bacterium | reverse complement strand
AGTCCGCCCTGGCCGAGCTGAAGCGCGCCGCCGCCGGCGAGGGCAACCTGATGCCGCCGATCATCGAGGCGGCCCGCACGCAGGCCACCGAGGGCGAGATGATTGCCGCCATGCAGGAGGTCTTCGGGACCTACACCGAGTCACCCGTCTTCTAGCTCAGAGTCGCGAGGAACTCGCTGGGCGAAAAAACAGGAATCTCTCCCGCCAGCCCCAGCAGATGCCGGTCGCCAGAGACCAGAGCTGACCTCTGGTGGTGTGCGAGCGCAATTAGATAGTCGTCGTCCGGATCCGCGCACCGCACGGGGGGCGAGACCCTCGGATCTGCGACGAGCCGGCTCTCGGCGCGAAGGAGATGGATGCTGACGGCCACGTCTGCGAGGTCGAGGTAGGGCCGGAACTTATCCCTCCGCAGCACGGCCTCCAGCTCCTCGAGGAGCAGGGCGGAAACCAGAAGATCGAAGCGGCCGTCGCGCGCCGCACTCAGCAGCTTTGCCGGGACTCCGGTAGGCGTTATCAGCGCGGAGACGAGGACGCCAGGGTCAAGTACCGCCCTGGGCACGCCTCTCCTCACGGCTTGCACGCAGCTCCTCGTAGGCGAGGTCCATGCCCTCCCCTTCAGGCACAGGCGTGACTTTGGCCCAGAGCTCGGTGAGAGCGTCGAGCCCTAGGTCCCGCCGGAGCGATTCCTCGATTACCTGAGAATCTCGTTTGCCCGTGCGGGCAGCCTTGATCTTGACCGCGCGGAAGACATCCTCGTCTAGGGTGACGGTCGTCCGTGCCTTACTCATAAGCACATTATGCATCATGATGATCTGATGCTCCTACGAGCATGAACGAGAGAGGAACGCATGAGCGTCGAAGCGATCACCCCCGCCTACGAGATCCCGCAGGAGGCGCGCGACCTGCGCGACATGGTCCGCCGCCTGGCGCAGGAGAAGATCGCGCCGCGGGCCGGCGAGATCGACCGTAGCGGCGAATACCCGTGGGACGTGCGGGAGCTGCTCGCCTCCCACGACGTGCTCGGGCTGCCCTTCGACGAGGCCTACGGCGGCACCGGCACCGGCACCCTGGTCCTGCAGATGGCGGTCGAGGAGATCGCCAAGGCCTGCGCCTCCTCGGCGCTGATCCTGATGGTGCAGGAGCTGGGGACGCTGCCGATCCAGCTCTTCGCCACCGAGGAGCAGAAACAGCAGTGGCTGCCGAAATGCGCCAGCGGCGAGTGGTCGCCGGCCTTCGCGCTGTCCGAGCCCGAGGCGGGGTCAGACACGGCCGCGATGCGGACCAGCGCCGTCCGCGACGGCGACGAGTGGGTGATCAACGGCCAGAAGAGCTGGATCACCAACGCCACCGTCGCCGACTTCTACGTCGTCTTCGCGACGACCGATCGTGAGAACCGCCGGATCAGCGCCTTCGTCGTCGAGAAAGACCGCGCCGGCTTCGACCCCGGCAAGCTCGAGCACAAGCTCGGGATCAAGGGCTCGCCGACCGGTTCGCCCAGCTTCACCGACGTCCGCGTCCCGCACGAGAACCTGATCGGCGGCGAGGGCAACGGCCTGCGGGTCGCCCTCGGCACGCTCGAGCGCACCCGCCTCGGCGCCGCTGCCCAGGCCGTCGGGATCGCCCAGGGCGCGACCGACTACGCCAATGCCTACGCGGCCGAGCGGATCGCCTTCGGCAACCCGATCAACCGCCTGCAGGCGATCCAGTTCAAGCTCGCCGACATGGAGACCGGCACCGCCGCCGCCCGCGAGCTCCTCTACAAAGCCTGCTCGATGGCCGACAAGCCCGAGCGCCCCGCCGACCTCGGCAAGTGGACCTCGATGGCCAAGCTCTTCGCCTCCGACAACGCGATGAAGGTGACGGTCGAGGCGATCCAGGTCCTCGGTGGTTACGGCTACGTCAACGAGTACCCGGTCGAGCGGATGATGCGCGACGCCAAGATCACCCAGATCTACGAGGGCACGAACGAGATCCAGCGGGTCGTGATCGCCCGGGCGATGGGCGGCGCCGTCTAGGCGTCGTCGTCCCGCGGGCGCAAGTGCGCGAGGTCGAAGCCGAACTCGCGCCGCAGTCGCTCGGCGACCAGCGAACGGTGGCAGGCCTCCGGGTCGCGCTCGACGCAGAGCAGCGCCGGCCGTGACTTGCCGATCCACCTGACGATCGGCGCCAGGTCGACCCGCTCGAGAACCTCCTCGGTGTAGCGCTCGACGTAAGCGGGGGCGAGGACGGTGCGACTGCGCTTCCCCTCGCCGCGCTGCTCGTCCTCTCGGTACTGCAGCTCCCGCATCTCCGTCGTCGGCGCCAGCTCCTTCAGGTGCGAGTAGCCGATCCCCGCCTCGGCCAGCGCGTCCTGCAGCCGCCGCGCGTTCGCCCACGCGTACTCGCTGCCCCGCACCCCGCGCCGCTGTCGCACGTCGAGCAGCAGGTCGACCCCGGCACCGCTCAGGGCGGCGAGGAAGCTGTCGCGGTCGAAGCCGTAGACGCCGATCGTCCTCAGGGTGGCCACGCCCGAACAGTAACTTCAGGCTCGATGGCCGCCGAGCGCTACCTGATCGTCAACGCCGACGACCTCGGGATGTCGGATGCCGTCAACGACGGGATCTTCCAAGCGCACGAGCACGGCATCGTCACCAGCGCCAGCCTGATGGTGGGACGGCCTGCGGCATCTACTGCCGTAGCGGTGCTTGCTGAGCACCCGGACCTCGCCGTCGGCCTGCACCTCGAGGCGGGGGACGATTGGTGGTGCCAGCTCGAGCGGTTCCGGGAGCTCGTCGGGCGAGACCCGACGCACGTCGACTCCCACAAGCACGTGCACGAAGCCGAACCGGTGACCGCGGTCGCGGAGGCGATGGCGGCAGAGCTGGGGGTGCCGCTGCGGGGGAGGGAGGTGCGTTACGAGGGCGGCTTCTACGGGAGGGCGGCGATTTCCGTCGAGCACCTGATCGAGTTGATCGAGGCGCTGCCACCGGGCTGGACCGAGATCGGCTGCCACCCGGCCGCGGGCCCGGTCCCGTCGTCCTCCTACGACGCCGAGCGGCAAATCGAGCTGGCGACGCTTCGCGATCCGCGGGTGAAAAACCTGCTCGATGTGACGGGTGTCCGACTGTGCTCTTTCGCACAGGTAAATCGCTGCTAATCACCTACTTTGTAGGCATGATCCGTTCCGCTCCACCCGCCCCGTTCAAGACCGCCTTGATCACCTTCCTGATCGCCGCCGTGGTCGGCCTGGTCATCGCCCAGAACGCCCCGGCCCGCGACGCGAACTGGAAGCTGCACGTGACGATCGACTACGTCAGCACCGGGACCGTCACCGACAGCGAATGCTTCCCGAACCCGTCGCAGGTCGATCCTTCGCCGGTGAGCGCCACCGTGACCCGCGAGCTGACTCTGCGGACGGTGCGGCCGACGACGATCCAGATGTACGAAGCGCCGAACGGCGTCCCGGCGACGATCCCCCGCGGCGCGCCCTACAAGGCGCAGGTCACCGAGACCCGCGAGGCCGGAATCACCACCAGCGGCACCCCCGTCGGCTGTTACGGCAGCGGCAGCGGCAAGCAGGACTGCGGCACCCGCTCCCTGCGCAGCGGCGCCTACGTCAACCCGCTCGGCGGCGTCCACAGCTGGAAGGGCTTCGCCTTCGAACCCCAGCAGCTGCCCACCTTCAGCAACTGCGGCATCGCCCCGGCGATGGCCAAGCTGCCCGATCCCCTCGACCTGAACATCAAAGCCTCCCCCGGCGCCCTCACCGGCCAGAAGCCCAAGCTCGTCTTCCGCAAGACCCAGCGCTTCCAGGCCACCAAGAACGACGGCTCGATCCGCTCAGAGGCAACCGCGAAGCTGACCTACACGGTCAAGCTCACCCACCGCTGATCGTCAGGACGAGTTCTTGCCGCCGCGCTTCGAGGCGCCGGGCGAGTTGGCGATCTTCGCCGCGCGTTCCTTGCTCATGCCCTTCTTGCGCAGGCCCTCGTACTGCTTGTCGTTCTTGACGCTGGGGCCATGGTCTTTGGTCATGGTTGCCTCCTTTGCGGGGATTACGCCGATTCCATACCCGCTTTTATCTCCAAAACAGCATTTGAGTGGTAGAAAGAACCTTCACCATCGACGGAAGGGGAGGCGGTGTCATCAGCTGTGGTCTTCGGGGCGCTCCGCCGCCACGGCCTGACCCTGCTCCTGTCGACCCTTATGACGCTGGGGTTCGCCCTGCTCTACAGCAGCTTCTCTCCGAACACGGCCGCGGCCGATGATTGGTGCAGCCCCTACTGCGCCGAAGAAGAACATGAGCAGGAGACAAGGGATCAAGAAGAAAGCGACATCTGGTGGCGCTACAACCTCGAAATCGACATCACCGGCCTCGGCGCCGTGCAGTCGAACGGGGAAACCCCCTACGGGCCCCTCTACTGCGAGAGCCACGTCCCGTGGGGCTATGGCTGCGAAATGCGCATCCGGGAGGGCTCCGTCTTCTTCCTCTCGGCCGTGCCGGGTCCAGGAATGACGTTCTTCGGCTGGGAAGGGGCATGCTCAGGCACCGGCGCCTGCGAATTGGTGATGGATGAGGACCGGTGGCTCCGCGCCAAGATCGATGACGGGTTGCCCCCGGCGGTGCCGACGATCGTGACTCCGGCCAAAGGAGAGATCGTCCAGCAGCCGGCGGGCAGCGGCGTGGTCGTCAACTTCAACGCCAGTGGCGATACAGCCACCCGCACATTCCTCTGCCGCCTCAACACCAGCGACTACCGGGTCTGCTGGTCGCCCTGGACCACTCGGCACCTGAAGCCCGGTCCACACACAGTCCGCGTCAAAGCGAGGGACGGGGCGGGCAACATCTCCACACCGGCGACGCGCCGCTTCACGGTCGTCGAATGAGGACGAGGCGTTGTCTTCAGCTGTGAACCTCAGGGCGCTCCGCCGCCACGGCCTGACCCTGCTCTTGGCCATGGTGGGTGCTGTGGGCGTCTACCTCGTCTGGGGCAACGCCGCGCCGGCAACCGCTGAGGCGTGCTCCGACTGCTGGGATGAAATAGAACGAGAAGAAGAAGAACGGGAACGAGAAGATCAGGAAACACCCGGGCTCTGGTACGAGAAGCTCGACATCGGCATCTGGGGCGTTGGCAGCGTGGGGACGGCGGGGACCATCTACTGCCAGAGCACCAACCCGACCGGCAAGACCTGCGAAGAGTCCACCGAAGGGGGCGTCGCCCTCTCCCTGTCTGCCACGCCCGGCCCCGGCATGACCTTCATCGGCTGGGAAGGGGACTGCTCCGGCACCGGCACCTGTGAGGTGATGATGAACCAGCCCCGGTACCTCCGCGCCCTGTTTGACGACGGGATTCCCCCGTTGCCGCCGACGATCGTCACCCCGGCCAAAGGCGAGGTCGTCCAGCAGCCGGCGGGCAGCGGCGTGGTCGTCACCTTCAACGGCAGCGGCGATCCCAGCATCCGTTCCTACCTCTGCCGTCTCAATACCAGCGACTACCGGCGCTGCACCTCGCCTTGGACCACGAGGCACCTGAAGCCCGGGCCGAACACAGTGCGGATCAAAGCCATAGACCTGGCCGGCAACACCACCCCACCGGTGACGCGCCGCTTCACGGTCGTCGACTGAGGTCAGGCGCCGAGGACCATCGCGCAGTAGCCCGCGGCGATCTCGGCGGGGGAGAGACGCCCGCCGGGGCGCACCCACTGCGGGGTGTAGTTGACCATCCCCAGCAGGGCGAGGAGGGAGAGGCGGCGGTCGGCGAAGGTCATGGTCCCATCGGCCTCGCCGCGGGCGAGGAGGTCGTCGAGGATCTGCTCGAAGGCCCGGCGCTGGGAGCGGATGTGGCGCCAGCGGCGCTGGCGCTCGATCGCCTGGCGCTCCTGGGTGAAGACGAGCATGTGGTGGCGGTGCTCGACGACGTGGGCGACCCAGACCTCGACCAGTTGGCGGAGCTGGTCGACGGGCGGGGCTTCGGCGGCGACGATCCCGCGCGCCCGCTCCAGCAAGGGCTCGAGCAGCTCGTCGCAGATCGCGATCAGCAGGTCGTCCTTGCCCTCGATGTAGTGGTAGAGGCCGCCGGCGGCGAGGCCGGTCGCCGCGGTCAGCTCGCTCATCGAGGTCGCCCCGTAGCCGCGTTCGGCGAAGAGCTTCGCCGCCGTCGCGATCACCTCGCTGCGCTTCGCTTCGTAGCGGGCGCGCAGGGCGGGACGGGCCGGGGGAGAGGGGACGGGCATCGCCCTCACGGTAGCGAATACCGAACGCTCCTTCTAACTTAGAACGCTAATTCGGTATCCTGCGCGAATGGACTTCAACCTCGGCGACGAGCATCGCCTGATCCAGCGCACCGTCCGCGACTTCGCCGTCCAGGAGGTGGCGCCGGTCGCCGAGGAGCTCGACCGCGAGAAGCGCTTCCCCTACGAGATCGTCGCCAAGCTAGCCGACCTCAACCTGATGGGGATCCCGTTTCCGGAGCAATACGGCGGCGGGGGCGGCGACTCGCTCGCCTACGCGCTGGCGGTCGAGGAGCTGACCCGGGTCGATTCATCGGTCGCGATCACCCTCTGCGCCCACACCTCGCTTGGCACGCAGCCGATCTACCTCTTCGGCTCCGAGGCGCAGAGAGAAGAGTGGCTGCCGCGGCTCTGCTCGGGCGAGATCCTCGGCGCCTTCGGCCTCACCGAGCCGGAGGCCGGCTCCGACGCCGGCAACGTCCGCACCAAGGCGCGGCTCGACGGCGGCGACTGGGTCATCGACGGTGCCAAGCAGTTCATAACCAATGCCGGCACCGAGATCTCCGGCGTCGTCTGCATCACCGCCCGCACCGGCGAGGACGAGATCTCCAACCTGATCGTCCCGAACGGCACCCCCGGCTATGAGCAGGGCGAGCCCTACCGCAAGATGGGCTGGAACGCATCCGACACCCGCCCGCTCACCTTCACCGACTGCCGCGTCCCCGAGGGCAACCTGCTCGGCCCGCGCGGGATGGGCTTCCGCCAGTTCCTCCAGGTGCTCGATATCGGCCGGATCGGCGTCGCCGCGATGGGCGTCGGCCTCGCCCAGGGCGCGCTCGACGAGGCGCTCGCCTACGCCAAGGAGCGCCAGGCCTTCGGCCAGTCGATCTCCCGCTTCCAGTCGATCCAGGCCAAGCTCGCCGACATGGCGACCGAGATCGAGGCGACCCGCCTGCTCGTCTACAAAGCCGCGCGGATGAAGGACCGCGGCGAAAACTTCAGCCTCACCGCCGCCCAGGCGAAGCTGAAGAGCGGCCGGCTCGCGGTGCGCTGCACCGAGGAGGCGGTGCAGATCCACGGCGGCTACGGCTACATCGAGGAGTACCCGGTCTGCCGCTTCTACCGCGACGCCAAGATCCTCACGATCGGCGAGGGCACCGACGAGGTCCAGCAGATGGTGATCGCGCGGGCGCTGGGTGCCTGAGGTGCTTGCCTGATGGCGATCCCCCGCGCAGTCCGGATCCGCGAGGTCGGGCCGCGCGACGGCTTCCAGAACGAGCCGGAGACGATCGCCACCGACGACAAGGTGCGGCTGGTCGAGCTGCTCGCCCGCACCGGCCTGCGGCGGCTGGAGGTGACGAGCTTCGTCCGCGCCGACGTGGTGCCGCAGCTGGCCGACGGCCGCGAGGTGCTGGAA
>JALZHV010000355.1 GCA_030860625.1 Actinomycetota bacterium | reverse complement strand
GTTTGCGGGTAAGCGCAAGCTGCGGTTTTATCGGCGGGGAGAGCGGGAGGGACACCTTCCCGCGAGCGTACTTACCCGCGACTGGCGGACCGCTCGCGGCTCTCGCGCGGGTCGGGAATCGGCACCGCCGACAGCAGTTTCTTCGTGTAGTCGTGCTGCGGGTTCTCGCAGACTTGGTCGGCGGTCCCCTGCTCGACGATCTCGCCTTCGTTCATCACCGCGATCCGGTCGGAGATGTGGCGGACGACGCCGATGTCGTGGGCGACGAAGAGGTAGGCAAGGCCGAACTCGTCCTGGAGGTCGTCGAGCAGGTTGACGATCTGCGCCTGGATCGAGACGTCGAGGGCGGAGACCGGCTCGTCGCAGATCACCAGCTTCGGTTTCGGCGCCAGCGCCCGGGCGATCCCGATCCGCTGCCGCTGGCCGCCGGAGAACTCGTGCGGGTAGCGGTTGTAGTGCTCGGGGGAGAGCCCGACCCGCTCCAGCAGCTCCTGCACCTGGCGCCGCAGGTCCGAGCCCGAGGCGACCTTCTGCAGCTTCAGCGGTTCGCCGACGATCTGGCCGACCCGCTTGCGCGGGTTCAGCGAGGCGTAGGGGTCCTGGAAGATCATCTGCATCTCGCGCCGCAGCGGCCGCATCTGCCGCCGTCCCAGCCCGGCGATCTCCCGCCCCTCGAACTTGACCGACCCGGAGATCGGCCCGATCAGCTGCAGGACCGCCCGGCAGGCGGTCGACTTGCCGCTGCCGGACTCGCCGACGAGGCCGAGGGTCTCGCCGCGCTCGACGTGGAAGCTGATCCCGTCGACCGCCCGCACCTGGTCGACCTCGCGGTCGACCAGCATTCCGCGCTTGACCGGGAAGTGCTTGACGAGGTCGGTGACCTCCAGCAGCCGCGTCCCCTCGCTCATGATCCCGGCGCCTCCAGCCCGATCTGGCCTTCGACGAGCCGCTTGCTCCGCTTCTCCTCCGGCCCCAGCCAGCAGCGGTCGCAGTGTCCCGGCGACTCCGGGACGCGCGCCTCCAGATCGGGCAGCTGCGGGCACTTGGAGAACTCGTGCGGGCAGCGGGGCCGGAACGGGCAGCCCTGCGGCAGGTCCAGCAGCGAGGGGGGCGAGCCGGCGATCTGCGGCAGCCGCTGCGGCCGCGGCCGGTCGATCCGCGTCAGCGATCCCAGCAGGCCCCAGGTATAGGGATGCTGGGGGTCGTAGAAGATCTCGTCGAGCGTCCCCTGCTCGACCACCTTGCCGGCGTACATCACCAGCACCCGGTCGGCGACCTCGGCGACCACCCCGAGGTCGTGGGTGATCAGGATCGTCGCCAGGTTGCGTTCGCGGTTGAGCTGCTCGAGCAGGCGCAGGATCTGGGCCTGGATCGTCACGTCCAGCGCCGTCGTCGGCTCGTCGGCGATCAGCACCTCGGGCTCCAGCGCCAGCGCCATCGCGATCATCGCTCGCTGCCGCATCCCGCCGGAGAACTCGTGCGGGTAGGAGTCGACCCGGCGTCCCGCGTCGGGGATTCCGACCGCCTCGAAGAGCTCGACCGCCCGCGCCTTCGCCTCCTTCTTGCCCGTCTCCGGCCGGTGCGCGCGGATCGCCTCGACGATCTGGTTCCCCAGCCGGTAGACCGGGTTGAACGAGGTCATCGGGTCCTGGAAGACCATCGCGATCCGGTCGCCGCGCAGGCGGCGCAGCTCGGCCTCGCCGGCGCTCGTCAGATCCTCGCCCCCCAGCTTCACCGAGCCCTCGATCCGCGCGTTGTCGGCGCGGGTCAGGCCCATCAGCGTCTGGGCGGTGACGCTCTTCCCCGAGCCCGACTCGCCGACGATCGCCACGACTTCGCCCGCCCCCAGGTCGAAGCTGACCCCGTCGACCGCCTGCAGCACGCCCTCTTCGGTGGCGAAGGCGACGCGGAGGTCCTGGACCGAGAGCAGCGCGGCCGAGCTCATTTGGAAGCGCTCTCTCCCAGCCGCACCCGCGGGTCGAGGTAGGCGTAGGCGACGTCGACGAGGGTGTTGACGAGGACGACGAAGAAGGCGCCGTAGAGCGTCACCCCCATGATCTGCGGCAGTTCGAACTTGCCGATCGCTTCGGCCGCGTAGCCGCCGACGCCGTCGATCGAGTAGATGACTTCGGTGATGATCGCGGTGCCGGCGATGGTCGCGCCGAAGTCGAGGCCGAAGAGGGTGATGACCGGGATCAGCGAGTTGCGCAGCACGTGGCGCCGCATCACCTGCCGCTCGCCCAGGCCCTTGGCGCGGGCGGTGCGGACGTAGTCCTCGTTCATCGCGTCGAGCATGTTCGAGCGCACGACCCGGCTGTAGATGCCGATCGAGAGGATCGCAAGAGTGAGCCAGGGGAGAATCAGGTGGTTCGCCCATTCCCACGGGTCTTCGCTGAACGGCACGTACTGGCCGTTGGGAAAGACTTCGACCTTGTAGCTGAGGAAGTAGATGAGGACAGGGG
>JALZHV010000354.1 GCA_030860625.1 Actinomycetota bacterium | reverse complement strand
CGGTAGGCGAGCGCCGCCTCCTTGAACTTGACGAAGAGCGAGCGGTCGCCCTGGGCCAGCAGCGCGTTCTTGACGAACTGCTGGGTGATCGTCGAGGCGCCCTGGGCGGCACTCATCGCGAGGATGTCTTTGACGAGGGCGCGGCCGATGCCCTGGAAGTCGACGCCCTCGTGCTCGTAGTAGCGCGAGTCCTCGATCGAAACCACCGCGTTCTTGATGTTGGGGGAGATCTGGCCCTCGCTGAGGAGGATTTTGTTCTGGTCGCTGCTCAGCGTCCCGATCGTTTCCCCGTTGGCGTCGACGAGGACGCTGTTTTTCGAGGCTTTGTACTGGGCGAAGTCGTAGATCGCCGGCAGGTCCTGGGAGACCGCGGCCATCATCCCGAAGACCATCGAGACGACGGCGAGGATCCCGAGCCCGAGCAGGACGAAGAGGACCCGCAGCTTCTTCAGTCGTGGGCGCTGTTTTTGGGGTGGCGAAGGCGTTCCCGGCGCGCCTGGGGGAGCCGGGGGAATGGGCGGGATCTCACCGCCGTCGCTTCGCCGGCGCTTTAGTTCGAAGACGGCCATCAATAAATGAGGCGGACACAAAAAGGCTCGACGTCCGTTTCGGCGCCGAGCAGAGGCGGCAGTCTAGCATTGCCGCCATGTCGGATCTGACGCGAAACGCCGTCGACGTCCTGCCCGAGGGGCGGCTCGAGGAGCAGCTGAAGAGCGGGAAACCGCTGCGCGTCAAGCTCGGGATCGATCCGACCACGGCCGACATCCACCTTGGACACACCGTCGTGCTGGCGAAGCTGGCCGAGTTCCAGCGGGCCGGCCACACCGTCGTCCTCATCATCGGCGACTTCACCGCCCAGGTCGGCGACCCGAGCGGCCGCTCGGCCACGCGGCCCGTGCCGACGGCCGAGGAGATCGAGGTCAACGCGGCCACCTACCAGGAGCAGGCCTTCAAGATCCTCGACCGCGAGCGGACCGAGGTGCGCCGCAACAGCGAGTGGCTGCGGATGGAGCCGGAGGCGCTGCTGGGCCTGCTGGCGCAGACGACGGTGGCGCGGCTGCTCGAGCGCGACGACTTCCAAAAGCGACTGGCGGCGAGCCAGCCGATCGCGGCGCTGGAGCTGCTCTACCCGCTGCTGCAGGGCTACGACTCGGTCGCGGTCGAGGCCGACCTCGAGCTCGGCGGCACCGACCAGAAGTTCAACCTGCTCTTCGGGCGCGACATCCAGAGCGCCTACGGCCGGCCGCCGCAGTCGATCATGACGATGCCGATCCTGGTCGGCACCGACGGCGTGCAGAAGATGAGCAAGTCGCTCGGCAACTACGTCGGCGTCACCGACGCGCCGGAGGAGATGTTCGGGCGGCTGATGAGCATCCCCGACGAGGCGATGGCCGAGTACTACCGGCTGCTGCTGGGCTGCGAGCGGCCGCAGGGGCCGCCGAACGAGGCCAAGCGCGAGCTGGGGCGGCGGATCGTCGACCGCTTCCACGGCGAGGGCGCCGGCGCGGCGGCCGAGGAGCACTTCAACCGCGTCTTCGTCGAGCGCGCGGCGCCGGAGGAGATGCCGGAGGTCGAGCTCGGCGAGTACCGCTCCGACGGCGACGGCCTCGTCCACCTGCCGCGCCTGATCGCCGGCGCCTTCGGCGTCAGCAGCAGCGAGGGGCGGCGCCTGATCCAGGGCGGGGGGGTCAAGCTCGACGGCGAGCCGGTGGCCGCGCAGCCTTTGGACCTCGAGGTCGGTAGTCTTGACGGACGCGTTCTGCAGGTAGGGAAGCGGCGCTTCTGCCGCCTTAGGTCCACCCCCTAGGAAACCCACCGCGGACGTGCTATATTTCTCGGTCCTTCTTGGGGCTGCCTCCGGCGGCCTCGAGCGTCGAGAGCGGCGAAACCCGCCGCGGAGGCGCAACGGTCTTTGAAAACTGAGCAGCGTGCACTCTGCAGACCCGAGCAACTGGTCTGCGGAATGTTCGAGTCCGACCCATTCGGTGCGCCAGCGTGCCGGATGGTCTTGATTTACCTCGTCATGTCGGTCGCCGTATTTGTGTACTCGGCGGCCTACTGAGATATGACAGGCTCTCTGTAGAAGTACCTTTCACGGAGAGTTTGATCCTGGCTCAGGACGAACGCTGGCGGCGTGCTTAACACATGCAAGTGGTGCGACGAACCAGGGCTTGCCCTGGGGCAAAGCCGCGAACGGGTGAGTAACACGTGAGTAACCTGCCCCGATGACCGGGACAACCCGAGGAAACTCGGGCTAATACCGGATGTGGCGCACAGGCGCAAGCCTGATCGCTAAAGGAAGCTTCGGCCTCCGCATTGGGAGGGGCTCGCGGCCCATTAGCTTGTTGGTGGGGTAACGGCCCACCAAGGCGACGATGGGTAGCTGGTCTGAGAGGACGATCAGCCACACTGGGACTGAGACACGGCCCAGACTCCTACGGGAGGCAGCAGTGGGGAATCTTGC
>JALZHV010000062.1 GCA_030860625.1 Actinomycetota bacterium | reverse complement strand
CCCCTCGACCGCGTCGCGCCCGGCCCGCTCGGAGCGCTTGCCGCTGTGGGTGACCGGCAGCGCCGCGACCGCCACCACCAGCTCCGGCACGTGCAGCGCCGTCGTCTGGTCGCCGATCGTCTTGCGGATCCGCAGCTCGAGCTCGTGGTCGAGCCGCTCGCCCTCGCGCATGACGACGAGCAGGACCAGCCGGGCGTCGCCGTCCCGGCGCTGCTCGACCGCCATCGCCTCCTCCACCTCGGGCACCTCGCGCAGCGCCTGGTAGATCTCGCTGGGGCCGATCCGGACCCCCTGGATGTTCAGCACCCCGTCGGAGCGGCCGTGGATCCGCGCCTGCCCGTCGCCGTCGAACTCGATCAGGTCGCCGTGGGTCCAGACCCCCTCGTTCTGGGCGAAGTAGGCGTCGTGGAAGCGGCTGCCATCCTCGTCGCCGAGGAAGCCGAGCGGGCGCGAGGGGAAGGGGTTGCGGCAGACGAGCTCGCCGATCGCGGTGCCCGAGGGCGACGTCTCCGCCGCCAGCGCCTGCACGTCGTAGCCGAGGCTGCGGGACTGGAGCATCCCGCGCCGCACCGGCAGCTCCGGGTGGCCGAGCACGAAACAGCCGATGATGTCGGTGCCGCCGGAGATCGACTGCAGCGCCACCGGCCCCACCTCGCGGGCGACCCAGTCGAACTGCCAGTCGCGCAGGACCGAGCCGGTGGAGAGGACCGAGCGCAGGGCGCGCAGCGACACCTCCCGCCGCGGCGAGTAGCCGCTGTCCTCGCAGAGCTGCAGGTAGGGCGGGCTGGTGCCGAAGACGGTCACCTCCTCCTCGGCGACGATCTCCCAGAGCGCGCCCGGCCCCGTCAGCGGCCCGTCGTAGACGACGACCCGGGCGCCGCAGGCGAGCGCCGAGAGCTGCCAGTTCCACATCATCCAGGCGGCGCTGGTCTGGAAGAAGAGGGCGTCGGCAGGGCGGAGGTCGCCGTGGAGGCGGTGCTCCTTGAGGTGCTCGAGCAGGGTGCCGCCGGCGCCGTGGACGATGCACTTCGGCGCCCCGGTGGTGCCGGAGGTGAAGAGGATGAAGAGCGGGTGGTTGAAGGAGAAGCGCTGCCAGCCGTCCGGCAGCGGCTCGGCCGGGGGGGAGGCGGTCAGCTCGGCGATCCGGTGGGTCGGGGCCTCGATCCCGTCCGGGAGCGGCCCGTCGTCGAGCGCGACCACCGCCTTCAGGTCGGGCAGCGCCGCGGCCACCTCGGCGACGCTGCCCGTGCCGGTGCTGGCCAGCAGCAGCTTCGGCGAGAGCTGCTCGAAGCGGCTGAGGATCGCCGGCGCGCCCATCTCGGGGGCGGCGCTGGAGAAGGTGGCGCCGAGCGTCGCGGCTGCCAGCGCTCCGACCATCGCCTCGGGGGTGTTGGCGGCGATCGCGACGACGCGGTCGCCTTCGCCGATCCCCAGCGCCCGCAGGTGGCCGGCCAACGCGCGGACCTGCTCGCGCAGCTCCCGCCGGGTCACCTCCCGCCGCGAGCCGTCGCCGCTCCGGGCGACCACCGCGACCTGTGCGTCCTGCTCGGGGTCGCGCGCCTCGAGCAGGTTCTCCGCGTAGCTCAGCCGCAGGTTCGGGAAGAAGGTCGCGTGCTCGCAGCGGTCATCGGTGCAGACCGGCTCGGGCTCGCCGGAGCGCAGCGGATTCGCCCACTCGAGGAAGAGCCGCCAGAACTCGCGGAAGCGCTCGACGGAGAAGGAATGGAACGCCTTCGGGCTCTCAAATTGCTCGCCAAAGCGCTTTTCGCAGTGTTCTACGAACTCAGAGTACTGCGAATTCTTGGAAATTGCGGGAAAAACAGAGCCGCTTCTCATATCTATTTCTTTGACTTTGCCCTGACATTTGTCAAAGGCTTCCGTTGAAGAGGTTGCACGTGTAGCGGGCGTCGTGGTCGCTGACTGGTCGTCTGCGACGCCCGTTAGACGTGCACCTCACAACGGGCATCGCGTTCAAGCCTGAGAGAATGGCGTAGATGGAGGGTTCGCGCCGCTACGACCTCGTCCTTTTCGGGGCTACTGGGTTCACCGGAGGGCTGACGGCAAGCTACCTCGCCGCCAACGCGCCTGCCGAGATTCGCTGGGCCCTGGTCGGCCGCAACCGCGCCAAGCTCGACGCGGTGGCCTCGCGCCTTGCCGCCGAGGCGCCCGATGCCCCGGTGCCGGACGTGCTCGAGGCCGACGCCGGCGATCGCGAGGCGCTGCGCGAGGTGGGGGAGTCCACCCGGGTAGTCGTCACCACCGTCGGGCCCTACGCGCTCTACGGCGAGCCGCTGGTCGCCGCCTGCGCCGCGGCCGGCACCGACTACGCCGACCTCACCGGCGAGCCGGAGTTCGTCGACCTGATGTGGGTCGAGCATCACGCCGAGGCCGAGCGCAACGGGGCGCGGCTGGTCCACTGCTGCGGCTTCGACTCGATCCCGCACGACCTTGGCGCCTACTTCACGGTGCAGCAGCTGCCGGGGGGAGTGCCACTCACGGTCAACGGCTACGTCAGGAGCAACGCCAGCTTCTCCGGCGGCACCTTCCACTCGGCGGTCAACGGCTTCGCCCGCGCCCGCCAAACCCTCAGCGCCGGCAAAGAGCGCCGTCGCCGCGAGTCCTGGCCGAGCGACCGCAAGGTCCATTCCACCTCCCCGAAGCTGCGCCGCGACGAGCGCCTCGGCGGCTGGACTGTCCCGCTGCCGACGATCGACGGCGCCGTGGTGCGCCGATCCGCCGCCGCGCTCGACCGCTACGGCCCCGACTTCACCTACGGCCACCACATGGTCACCAAGCGCCTCGCCACGATCGGCGGCATCGGCGCCGGGGTCGGCGCGGCCTTCGGCCTGGCGCAGCTGCCACCGACCAAGAAGCTGCTGCTGAAGCTGAAAGCCCCCGGCGAGGGGCCGAGCGAGGCCGAGCGCGAGCGCAGCTGGTTCAAGGTGACCTTCGTCGGCGAAGGCGGAGGAAAGCGCGTCGTCACCGAGGTCAGCGGCGGCGACCCCGGCTACACCGAGACCGCGAAGATGCTCGCCGAGTCCGGCCTCTGCCTCGCGTTCGACGACCTCCCGCAGCGCTCCGGCCAGCTCACCACCGCCGTCGCCATGGGCGACCCCCTGCTCGAGCGGCTGCAGCGGGCGGGCATCTCCTTCCGGGTGATCGAATCCTCGTAAAGCGGGTAGGCACCGGGCATGGACGATCAGCAAGTAATTGACCGCATCGACAAGCTGGCCCAGGAAGAGAAGGAGCTGCTCCACCGTCACGAGGGCGAGGGCCTGAACGACGACGAGCACGCCCGCCTGCAGGAGCTCGAAGTCCAGCTCGACAAGGCCTACGACTACCTGCACCAGCGCCGCGCCCTCCGCCGCGCCGGCAAAGACCCCGAGGACGCCAGCATGCGCGACGGCGCCACCGTCGAGAGCTACGAGCAGTAGCCACCCCACAAACCCGCCTGAGCGCCGCTAGGCTTCATCCCGCCTCTCGGCGCCCTGGCGGAGTGGTTACGCAGCGGCCTGCAAAGCCGTTTACACCGGTTCGATTCCGGTGGGCGCCTCTGGATTCGGCAGCGGGATTTGGGCGCTTTGCGCGACCCACGGGAAATTCACCGATCCGGGATTTCAGGTGGCGTAGAACCTGGACGCAACAATGTGTCGGCGATGAAACCCCGGACTCCTACTGCCCCGAAGCCCCAGCGAGGCAAGCGCTTCGGTCTGCCCGGAAGCAGCACGGAGCGTAAAAGTCGGATCAAGGATGCGATCCAGGCTAATCGCGAGACCCTGCGCCGCCTCGCCAAGTAGCCCTTGACGATCTACCTGGAGCTTGGCGATAACTGCGAGATCGCCGCTGAGTTACTCGGGACGGCTCCCGAGCAAGTCGCACGCTTGCCGAGGATCGCGTTGGCGGAGCCTGGAGAGCTCAGGCAGCGCAGGCCGGATGCTTCCGCCGTACTGCTGCTTACCCTGACCCCATGTCGGAAGTGGTGCATCTCCCTCCGCCTGCTTACCTCTTTTCTCCATTCTCCGAGCGGGAGTGGGATGCCATGGAACGCTTTACTCGGAAGGTCAGATTTCTCCAAGAATCGGAGTTTCCGAATGCCAGTCTCAAGATCGTCGCGACGCCCGTTCCTGGTCCCGGTCCAAGAGGAGGCCAGGGGTGGGCATTCGGTGTGGACGGGCCGGACGAGAAGGAGGTCAAGTCGATCATCGGAGATTTCCGGCAGATCTACACCGACCCCAACCGCACGAGCGCCAGGTCGATTCTCAAGATGCTCAAGGGTCACGCTCGCGCCAGGGATACCGACGCTTCACGCAGCCTGTTTCTTGAACTCAAAGCATTCGGAAACCGTCTTGGCCAGCGCAAGGACAGCGATCCTCGGGGATACATGCTGGAAGGAAGCGCCGGGGGTGATTCGATCAAACGCTCTCCGGACAGCATCGTCAAAGAATGGTTCAGCGGGGTCTATTTCCATGACGAGGAAGGCCAACCATCGGAACTAGAACGAGACGGGCATTCGACTGTTGAGATGTTTCGATGGAGTCTGCACACGGCGATCAAAGACTTCATCAGCGACTGGGGCAAGCTGCGGTATCTGGTGGATGGGGTTTTGCGCGATCCCGCGCTCCGGTCGTAACTGAGTCTCGCGCCTGATCCCGCGAAGGGATTTGACGCCGGATTGACGATTAGTTTCTCCCCTTGTGGAACTGGAATTCGGCAAGCAGTACGTCGCCTCTGACGAGGCATCGATGCAGGATCTACTGGATTCCCTGGAGAGCTTCTGCGGATCTCGCCTCCACGGCCTTGAGCTACGTCTAGCGCTTCGCGATGGTGGCGCTGTGCGCGGCATCATCGACCGGGTCAATGGAGGCCGGGTCACCCTAGAACGGGCCGATGAAAGCGTGATCGGAACCTTTTCGTCCGCGGAGGTGGTTGCTTTTGAACTGCCGCCGGAACCTCTGCCTGACCGGAGCGATGAGGTCAGAGGTTTCTAAGGGCGGAAGTTCTTGCCATGTTCATCTAGGGCAGATCGGCGACACCGACAAACCGGCCGTGGCCGAGGAAGCCGCATTGATCATCGCGGATCGCAGGCACCCAATAGACGAACGCTCCGTTCGCGATCTGCTGGAGCCGATCTGCTCCGTTCGATCTCCATTCCTTTAACTGCCAGGTGAGGTGCATCACGCGACGCGAGACCGCCATCGCCGACCCGTCGCCCATTTGACCCATCGGTGAGTAGACGCGGCCGTCGATCGCCATGGCCTGGTTGATGCCCGCCTTTCTCAGGGCCGCGCTCTCTGATTCATCCCATTCTTGAGTGAGACCAACGGCATATTTGGCGCGAAAGAACAGTTCGGCTTCGGGCCAGTTGCGAACCGCCCTCTCGGCAATGGCCCGCTTCGTCCAACTGCCGTGGGGGAAGACGCCGATGAGGTAGGCGTCGTCTGGGCGGAGCACTACGAACAGGAGATCGCGAGTCCTCTTGGTGAATCCGTCTCCCTGGATCGACGTGGAGAGGTGGAGGTGGTGAATTCCCCATTCCGCCAAGAGCAGATCGAGGTCTGTGCGTCGATGGTGGGGAGTCTCCTTGTGCCTTTCGATTGCAACCTTCACGCCGCGGCTCAGGAATGGCTTCAAGTCTTCGCCATGTTCGATCCGGTGGATCAGTGCCTTGAGAGCTTCCGGTGCTTTGCCTGCTGCCATCTCCGCCTTCAGCTCGCGAGAGATGCGGACGCGGCGCGAGCGGGCAGGGGGACACCGGAAGCGCCAATTGCCATAGACGGTTAGGAGGTCGCGTAGCTTCAGTTTTTCTAGCTCGCGCCTCTGTCCGTTCCCGCTGGGTAGCTCCGCTAAGGCGTAGCGGCGTAGGCGTTTCTCCAAGCGCTCAACAAGGCTCTCCATCTTTTCTAGGGTAGGAGCGGAGAGAGCGGAACCGGGATCGCCGGCTGCACTCGCTGAGGCAAGCTGGCCCATTTACTGGCCCACGGCCGGGGCAGAACCGCTCTAGAAAGCGAGAAACTTCGCTATGTACCGGCCTGCAAAGCCCCTTACACCGGTTCGTTTTCGGTAGGCACCCCTGGCTCTAGTAGCTGAGGCTTGGCTTGCCAAGGCGGGCCTTTCAGGCTGCTTCCTCGTCTGACAGGGGGAGACTCTTCCGGCGCTGGCTCTTAAGCAGGTGGTGCCCCGGATCAGCAGCTTCTACGGAATCGTGATCACGATGTACTACGGCGACCATGCGCCGCCGCACTTCCATGCACGTCACGGGGACGATGAAGCGAAGATCGGGATTTCAACCGGACAGGTTCTTGCCGGCTCGCTTTCCAGGCGGTCGCTGCGCCTCGTGCGAGAATGGTTGATCCAGCATCGCGCTGAGGTGGAGGCGAATTGGAATCGAGTGGTCGAGAACGAGAAGCCTCACAGGATCGAGCCGTTGCCATGAACGAGATCATCAAGGTCACTGCAGTCGAGCCGCTCGAGGGTCTGCGTATCCGGGCGACGTTCTCGGATGGGGCGATCAAGGAGATCGATCTGAGGGAGGTGTTTGGGAAGGGCGGTGTGTTCGAGCCGCTCCGCAAGCACCGAGACACGTTCTTGGCCGTCCGGGTCAATGAGGAAACCGGCACCGTCGAGTGGCCGGGGGAAGTCGACCTTGACCCAGAGGTTCTTTACGGTCGCTTCGAGCCGGCCTCTGGCGCTCGGATCGCGCGTCGGACTCTCCGCGAGCCTGGTGTTGCCGTTTAGCCGCTAAGCCGGCTGCGCCGCGGGTTCGACCTGCGTGGCCTCGCGGGCCGGCAGCAGCAGGGCCGAGAGGCAGACCATGCCGAAGGCGATCGCCTGGAGGGCGATGCCGGTGGGGTCGGTGGGGAGGGGGTCGCCGAAGACGAGGACGCCGCCGGCGATCTGGGTGGCGTTGGCGACGAGGCCCATCAGGCCGATCGTCTCGACGGCGCCGCCGCGCTGGAGGGCGGCGACGGCGGTGTACTGGGCGAGGGCGCCGCAGACGACGACGATCATCACCCAGGGGACGACGATCGTAACCTCGACGCCGGTGCCGGTCAGGCCCTTGATCGCCACTCCCGCCAGCGCGAAGAGGATGCCCGCGAGGGCGGCGAGGAGGACGCCGGAGCGGGCGGCGAGGCGCTCGGAGCGCTGGCCGAGGGCCAGGGCGCCGGCGAGCAGGGCGAGGCCGCCCTCGAAGCCGATGATCGCCGCCGGCGAGAACTCCGAGTGGCTGCCGCTGAAGTTCGGGACCGTCACCGCCAGCAACGCCAGGCCGGCGCCGCCCAGCAGCAGCGCCAGCCACTGGCGCCGCTCGACCGGGTCGCCGAAGAGGCCCCGCGACAGCACCGCGAGGGTGACGGCGCCACCGGCGAGGACCGCCTGCACGAGCGAGATCGGCGCCATCGAGAGGGCGGCGACGTGGACCAGCCAGGCGACCGCGGCCAAGCCCCAGCCCGCGACGAACCAGCGCGAGCCCGCAAGCTGCCGGATGCTCCACATCGGGCGGCTGAGGCGAATCGGAGGAACCGTCTGGCAGCCTCGGTGCTTGAGCAGCGAGGCGAGGTTGGTGCCCAGGGCGGCCAGGAGCGCGAGAAGGATTCCGATTTGAACGCCGGTGCTCATCGATGACCCCTATCGGCCGTCTCCGCACGCAGCGTGAGC
>JALZHV010000353.1 GCA_030860625.1 Actinomycetota bacterium | reverse complement strand
ATATCTAGACTGCGCGCCGTGTCGGATGCCGCGGTCGGCGAGACCCTCGTCGCCAGAGAGGACCTGCAGCGCCGCATCGCGGAGATGGGGGCGGAGATCAGCCGCGACTACGAGGGGCGGGAGCTGATCATGGTCGGGGTGCTGAAGGGCGCCGTCCTCTTCCTCGCCGACCTGATGCGCCACATCGACGTCCCCTGCGAGATCGACTTCATGGCGGTCTCCAGCTATGGCTCCCAGACCGACTCCTCCGGCGTTGTCCGCATCCTCAAGGACCTTGACGCGCCGATCGAAGGCCGCGACGTGCTGATCGTCGAGGACATCATCGACTCCGGCCTCACCCTGCAGTACCTGATGCGCAACCTCAACGCCCGCAACCCCGCCTCGCTGCAGGCCTGCGCGCTGCTGACCAAGCCGGAGCGGCTGCGGGTCGACCTCTCGCCGCGCTACGTCGGGTTCGAGATCCCCAACCGGTTCGCGATCGGCTACGGCCTCGACCATGCCCAGAAGTACCGAAACCTGGATTTCGTCGCCGCGCTCGCCGACTAGTCCGGAAAATCCGCCCTGGTACGCTGATTTTCAACCTTGAGGCGTTTCTTCAAAAGCGCGGCGTTCCCGATCCTCCTGGTGGTCATCTTGGCGCTCATCGCCTCGAAAGTGATCAGCGGCGGCGACGACACGGAGTCCCCTGCCTACAACCAGCTGATCAACCAGAAAGCCGGCCTGATCGTCGAAGGGAAGATCGAAGAGGTCGACGTCAACACGAAGGACAACACGCTTGACGTCAAGCGGATCAACGGCGAGACCTTCTCGACCGGCTACCCGCCCGACGGCGAAGAGGGCCTGGTCACGCTGCTGGAAAAAAACGGCGTCAAGACCGACGTCCACGGCTCCGGCGGATCGAGCCTGCTCTCGCTGCTGACGCTGATCCTGCCCTTCGTCCTCTTCTTCGCCTTCTGGATCTTCCTGATGAACCAGATGCAGGGCGGCGGCTCGAAGGTGATGAGCTTCGGCAAGTCGAAAGCCAAACGGATGTCCGTGGACGCGCCGAAAATCACCTTCCGCGACGTCGCCGGCGTTGACGAGGCGGTCCAGGAGCTCGGGGAGATCAAAGAATTCCTCGAGAACCCGAAGAAGTTCCAGGCGCTGGGGGCGCGCATACCCAAGGGCGTCCTCCTGTATGGACCGCCCGGCACCGGCAAGACCCTGCTCGCCCGCGCCGTCGCCGGCGAGGCGGGCGTCCCGTTCTTCTCGATCTCCGGCTCGGACTTCGTCGAGATGTTCGTCGGCGTCGGCGCCAGCCGCGTCCGCGACCTCTTCGAGCAGGCGAAACAGAACTCGCCCTGCATCATCTTCATGGACGAGATCGACGCCGTCGGCCGCCACCGCGGCGCCGGCATGGGCGGCGGCCACGACGAGCGCGAGCAGACGCTGAACCAGCTGCTCGTCGAGATGGACGGCTTCGAGATGAAGGACAACATCATCTTGATCGCGGCCACCAACCGGCCCGACATCCTCGACCCGGCGCTGCTGCGGCCGGGCCGCTTCGACCGCCAGGTCGTCGTCGATCGGCCCGACCGCAAAGGCCGCAAGAAGATCCTCGAGGTCCACACCCGCGGCAAGCCGCTCGGCCGCGAGATCGACCTCGACACCCTGGCCGGCCAGACCCCCGGCTTCACCGGCGCCGACCTCGCCAACCTGATCAACGAGGCGGCGCTCTTGACCGCCCGCTCGGGCAGCCGCGAGATCACGATGAAGGAGCTCGAGGAGGGGATCATGCGGGTGATCGCCGGTCCCGAGAAGAAGACCCGCGTGATGAGCGAGAAGGAGCGCCTCGTCACCGCCTACCACGAGGTCGGCCACGCGATCGTCGGGCAGCTGCTCGAGAACACCGACCCGGTCCACAAGATCTCGATCATCAGCCGCGGCCAGGCGCTCGGCTACACGATCAGCCTTCCCACCGAGGACAAGTTCCTGACCACCCGCGCCGAGCTGACCGAGACGATGGCGATGACGCTCGGCGGCCGCGCCGCCGAGGAGATCGTCTTCGGCGAGATCACCACCGGGGCGTCGAACGACCTCGAAAAGGTGACCGAGACCGCGAAGCAGATGGTGATGCGGTTCGGGATGTCCGAGCGCCTCGGCCCGCGCGTCTTCGGCCACGACCGCGGGCAGCCGTTCCTCGGCCGCGAGTTCAGCTCCGAGGCCGACTACTCCGACGAGATCGCGCGCGAGATCGACGACGAGATCCGCCGCATCGTCGAGAGCGCCCACCAGACCGCGAAGAGCCTGCTGAACGAACGCCGCGACGACCTCGAGCGGGTCTCCAAGCTGCTGCTGGAGCGGGAGACGATCGACGCCAAGGAGTTCGTCGCCCTGCTCGACGGCAAGCCGGCGTCGGAGGTCTTCGCCGACGACGACGAGCACCCGGCCGCGCCCGCCGAGGCCGCGCCCGAGCCGGAAAGGGCGGCCCGCGAGGG
>JALZHV010000061.1 GCA_030860625.1 Actinomycetota bacterium | reverse complement strand
CGGTGAAATTGATCGAGGAGCAGCCCGGTATCAGCGCCTCCGACGTCGCCAAAGCGATGAAAATCAAGCCCAACTACCTGTACCGGGTCCTGGGCGACCTCGAGAAAGAGGGACGTGTCAAAAAGGACGGACGCCAGTACTACCCAGCCGGCGGCTGATAGGTACTAACCGTTACTTCCAAAAAAGAGGGCCGGCGATTCGCCGGCCCTCTTTTTTATGGCACTGAAAGGTGCTCAGATCAGGCCGAGCTGGCTGACCGCGTCGCGCTCCTCCTGGAGCTCCATCACGCTGCGGTCGATCCGCTCGCGGGAGAAGTCCGGAACCTCGAGACCCTGGACGATGGTCCACTCCCCGCCGCTGCAGGTGCAGGGGGCGCCGCAGACGATGCCCTCGCCGATCCCGTAGGAGCCGTCAGCCGGAACCCCCATCGAGACCCAGTCGCCCTCCGGGGTGCCGAGCACCCAGTCGCGGACGTGGTCGATCGCGGCGTTCGCCGCCGAGGCGGCGCTGGAAGCGCCGCGGGCGTCGATGATCGCGGCGCCGCGTTTCGCCACCTTCGGGATGAACTCCTCGGCGATCCAGGCTTCGTCGCCGACCGCGTCCCAGGCGCTGCTGCCGTCCACCTTGGCGTTCACCAGGTCCGGGTACTGGGTGACCGAGTGGTTGCCCCAGGTGGTCATGTTGGTGACCGAGGTGACCTGCTTGCCCGTTTTGGCGGCGAGCTGGGAGATCGCCCGGTTGTGGTCGAGGCGCATCATCGCGGTGAAGCGCTCGCGCGGCACGTCGGGCGCGTTCGACATCGCGATCAGGCAGTTGGTGTTGGCCGGGTTGCCGACCACGAGGATCTTCACGTCGTCGGCCGCGCCCTCGTTGATCGCTTCGCCCTGCGGCTTGAAGATGCCGCCGTTGGCCTCGAGCAGGTCGGACCGTTCCATGCCCGGCCCGCGGGGGCGGGCGCCGACCAGCAGGCCGACGTTGCAGCCCTCGAACGCCTTCTTCGGATCGTCGGTGATCTCGATCCCCCGCAGCAGCGGGAAGGCGCAGTCGTCGAGCTCCATCGCGGTTCCCTCGGCGGCTTGGAGCGCCGGGGTGATCTCCAGCAGGCTCAGTTCGACCGGCGTGTCCGGGCCGAGCATGGAGCCGCTGGCGATGCGGAACAGCAGGGCGTAACCGATCTGCCCGGCCGCGCCGGTAACGGTGACCTTGACTGGGGTCGTGCTCACTAAATCTCTCCTCGAGTCGGGGGTTTGGAAGTCGGAAGACCGTTAAGCCATCGCGCGCTGGAGGTTCTCGTCGATCGAGGCGAGGAACTCCTGCGTGGTCTGGTACTCCTGGCCGCCGCCGACCAGCAGCGCCAGGTCTTTGGTCATCTTCCCGCTTTCGACCGTCTCGATGCAGACGCGCTCGAGCGTCTCGGCGAACCGAGAGACCTCGGGCGTGTCGTCCATCCGGCCCCGGGCGCTGAGCGCGCGGGTCCAGGCGAAGATCGAGGCGATCGGGTTGGTGGAAGTCGGTTTGCCCTGCTGGTGCTGGCGGTAGTGGCGGGTGACGGTGCCGTGGGCGGCCTCGGCCTCGACCGTCTTGCCGTCGGCGCTCATCAACACGCTCGTCATCAGCCCCAGCGAGCCGAAGCCCTGGGCGACGGTGTCGGACTGGACGTCGCCGTCGTAGTTTTTGCAGGCCCACACGTAACCGCCCTCCCACTTCAGCGCGGCGGCGACCATGTCGTCGATCAGGCGGTGTTCATAGGTGAGTCCGGCGGCCTCGAAGTCAGCTTTGAACTCGGTCTCGTAGACCTCGGCGAAGAGGTCCTTGAAGCGGCCGTCGTAGCGCTTGAGGATCGTGTTCTTCGTCGACATGTAGACCGGGAAGCCGCGGTCGAGGCCGTACCTCATCGAGGCGCGGGCGAACTCACGGATCGACGAGTCGAGGTTGTACATCGCCATCGAGATGCCGCCGCCGGGGAAGTCGTAGACGTCGAGCTCGACCGGCTCGGAACCGTCCTTGGGCGTGTAGGTGAGGGTCAGCGTCCCCTCGCCCGGAACGACCAGATCGGTGGCGCGGTACTGGTCGCCGAAAGCGTGACGGCCGATCACGATCGGCTTCGTCCACCCCGGCACCAGTCGCGGGATGTTGGAGATGACGATCGGCTCGCGGAAGATGACGCCGCCGAGGATGTTGCGGATCGTCCCGTTCGGCGAGCGATACATCTCCTTCAGGCCGAACTCCTCGACCCGCGCCTCGTCCGGGGTGATCGTCGCGCACTTGACGCCGACGCCGTGCTGCTTGATCGCTTCGGCGGCCTCGACCGTGATCCGGTCCTCGCTCGCGTCGCGGCTCTCGATCCCGAGGTCGAAGTACTTCAGCTCGACGTCGAGGTAAGGGAGGATCAGCTGTTCTTTGATGAACGACCAGATGATCCGGGTCATCTCGTCGCCGTCGAGCTCGACGATCGGGTTCTGAACCTTGATCTTCGCCACCGGGGGCGATGCTACCCAGATGCCACAATCCAAGACCTGATGGCAGTCGCGCCGCGTCCGAGCTTCGGCACCCACGAGGTGGTCAACCAGCCGCCGCTGCTGGTCGACTACAACGTCTTCGAGTCCGACCGGCCGCTGGTCGAGGCGGTGCGGCGCGAGGGGGCCGACTGGGCCGAGGGGCGGATCTCCGCGGTGGGGGCGATCGCCGGCAGCGAGCGGGTGCAGGCGCTGGGGGCGCTGGCGAACGAGAACCCGCCGAAGCTGCGCACCCACGACCGCTACGGCAACCGGGTCGACACCGTCGACTTCCACCCCTCCTGGCACGAGCTGATGGAGATCGCCGTCGCGCAGGAACTGCACTGCTCGCCGTGGAAGGACCCCCGCCCTGGCGCCCACGTCGCCCGCGGCGCCGCCTTCATGTGCATGTCGCAGGCCGAGGCCGGGATCGGCTGCCCGATCTCGATGACCTACTCGGTGATCCCGGCGCTGCGGACCCAGCCGGAGCTGGCGGCCGAGTGGGAGCCGCGCTTCCTCTCCCCCACCTATGACCCAAGCAACGCGCCAGCCGGAGAAAAGGCCGGGGCGCTGGCCGGGATGGGGATGACCGAGAAGCAGGGCGGCACCGACGTCCGCGCCAACACCACCGTCGCCCGCCCGGTCGACGGCGGCGGCCCCGGCGGCGAGTACGAGCTGAGCGGCCACAAGTGGTTCATGTCGGCGCCGCAGTGCGACGCCTTCCTCGTCCTCGCCCAGGCCGACGGCGGCATCTCCTGCTTCCTCTTCCCGCGCTGGACGCCGGACGGCGAACGCAACCGCTTCCGCCTGCAGCGGCTGAAGGACAAGCTCGGCAACCGCTCCAACGCCTCCAGCGAGATCGAGTTCGACAACGCCTCCGCCTGGCTGGTCGGCGAGGAGGGCGCCGGGGTGCGGACGATCATCGAGATGGTCAACCACACCCGCCTCGATTGCGTCCTCGGCGGCGCCACCGGGATGCGGCAGGGAGTCGCGCAGGCGATCCACCACGCGACCCACCGCTCCGTCTTCGGCCGCGAGCTCGCCGAGCAGCCGCTGATGCGCAACGTCCTCGCCGACCTCGCGGTCGAGTCGGAGGCGGCGACGGTCGCGGCGCTGCGGCTGGCCCGCGCCTACGACGAAGCGCTGGCAGGCGACGAGGAAGCCCAGAGCTTGAAGCGGATCGCCAACGCCGTGCTCAAGTACTGGACCTGCAAGCGCGCCGTCGCCCACGCCGGCGAGGCGCTCGAGTGCCTCGGCGGCAACGGCTACGTCGAGGAGTCGGGGATGCCCCGCCTCTTCCGCGAGAGCCCGCTCAACTCGATCTGGGAGGGCTCCGGCAACGTCCAGTGCCTCGACGTCCTCCGCGCGATGGTGAAGTCACCGGCCTCGGTCGAGGTCTTCTTCCGCGAGGTCGAAGAGGGCGCCGTCCAAGAGCCCCGCCTCGCCGCCTTCGCCGCCTCCCTGCGCGACGAGCTCCCCGGCGACCTGGAGACGATCGAAGCCCGCGCCCGCCGCGTCGTCGAGAAGATGGCCCTCGCCCTCCAGGCCTCCCTCCTCGTCCGCTACGGCGACGAAGCCGTCGCCGACGCCTTCTGCACCTCCCGCCTCTCCGGCGACTGGGGCCAGGCCTTCGGCACCCTCCCCGCGGGCACCGACTTCGCCCGCATCATCGACCGCCACCGCCCGGTCGCCTAGCTCTCGTTTCCCTTTCTGGCAGCAGGACCGAAAGCTAGGATTTCCCCATGACCAAGGCCGAACTGTACGCGCAGATCGATGAAATGACTGAGGAGGAAGCGGCGGAGGTGAAGCTCGTCTTCGCTCCAGACTGGCCCTCCAAGGTGACCCTGATCGAGGAGATCCGCAAGCGCACCGGGACCACGCCGATGAGTCGGGAGAATTTCGACCGGCACTTCGGTTCGCTGCCTACTGACGGCGAGGGCTAGTCATTGGCAGGCGCGGGCGCGGGTCCGCGCTTTGAAGTTCGCATCGTTGATGAGGTTCTTGCTCAAGACCTCAGTCACTCCACTCCAGCGGGACGAGCAGCAATCGAGTCGGTGGTTACGACGCTGCGTGAAGAAGGAGTGCCGTTCGAGTGGCTGCTGCGATGCGAAGAGGAAGGGCAAGACGGAACCCGTCTCGGCGGCTGCGTCAAGCTCTACATCCCTCGACCCGACGGCCGATGGGGAGCGGTTCTCGCCGGTGACGAAGAGAGTGAAATCCCAGCCCTGGTCCTGATCGCAGTGGGCGAGCGGCATCCCGAACGGCCGTGGAAGCCGAGCGTCTACGAGATCGCCCATCGCCGTCTCCATAGACAGGAGACGGAACGGCTTCCCTAAGGGCTCAGCGCCCGGCGGTCGCGTCGCGTAGGGCCCGGCCGACCTGCTCGATCGTGATCACGCCGGATAGGCGGCCTTCGGAGTCGACGGCCATCAGGGCGCCGAGGCGGCGGAGGTTCTGGTTGGCGAGGAGGGAGTCGAGGGGAGTGTCGTCGCGGACGAAGAGGCCGATGTCGTGGTCGACCAGGTCGGAGACGTGGGAGCCGGCGCGCTCGATCTCGGGGACCTCGTCGGCCTTGTCGCGCTCGATCAGGCCGAGGAAGCGGTGGGCGGCGTCGACGACCGGGAACCAGGGCCAGCGGTAGCGGAGGAAGTATTCGTCGAGGGCGCGCTCGACGGTGAGGTCGCCGGGGATCGCCACCGGCTCGCGGTCCATCACGTCCGCGACGCGGACGTCGCCGATCCGGCTGGTGATCGCCGTCTGCATCGCGGCGCCGCGGGCGGAGCCGTTGATCACCATCCCGACCAGCGCCAGCCAGATGCCGCTCAGGGAGTCGCCGCTGAAGACGAGGACGAGGCCGAGGGCGATGAAGGCGTAGCCGAAGAGGCGGCCGAGGTTGGCGGCGAAGCGCGTCGCCGAGTTGCGGTTCCCCGACACCTTCCAGGCGATCGCCCGGGCGACGCGGCCACCGTCCATCGGGAAGGCGGGCAGCATGTTGAAGATGAGGACGAGGAGGTTGACCGTCACCAGCCAGGCGGCCAGCGCCATCAGGCCCGAGACGTCGGAGCCCGAATCGAGGACCACCGCCTCCCAGAACCCGGACCAGCCGGCGACCAGCGCCCCTACCGCCGTCAGCACGACGGCGATCGCCAGCGTCACCGCCGGCCCGGCCAGCGCCACCTTCGCTTCGGTCGCGGCCGAGTCCGCTTCGCGGTCCATCCGCGCCATCCCGCCGAGGATCCAGAGCTGGATGCTGCTGATCCCGATTCCGTTGCGGATCGCCACCACCGCGTGGCCGAACTCGTGCAGCAGGATCGAGCCGAAGAAGCCGACCGCGGCGAGCAGCGCCAGCAGGAACGGGACGCTCCCCGATTCGCCCAGCAGATCTTCGAAGAAGTTGGTCATCAGCAGGATGACCGCGAAGAGGACGATGAACCAGGACCAGTCGACGGTGACCTTGATCCCGCGGAAGTGGAAGAGGGTGATCGACCTGCCGCCGAGCATGGGGCAATGGTAAGCGGCCGGCTTCACCGCGAAGCCGCCGAGCGCCGGTCGGGCTGTGTGATGAATGTGATGAATCCCGACTACCTGCTCGGATTTTTGCGGTATAGCATCCGCGCCCGTGCCATCCCATGACGTTCTCGTAATAGGGGCCGGGCTCGCCGGCCAGCGGGCCGCTCTCGCCGCCGCCGAGGAAGGCGTTTCGGTCGGGATCATCAGCAAGGTTCACCCGGTCCGCTCCCACTCCAACGCCGCCCAGGGCGGCATCAACGCCGCGCTCAACCCGGGTGACTCCTGGGAGTCCCACGCCTTCGACACGATCAAGGGCTCCGACTACCTGGGCGACCAGGACGCGGTCGAAGTGATGACCCGCGAGGCGCCGGAGGAAATCCTCCACCTCGAGCACCTCGGCGTCACCTTCCACCGCAACGAGGAGGGGAAACTCGGCACCCGCGCTTTCGGCGGCGCCTCCGCCGCCCGCACCTACTACGTGGCCGACATCACCGGCCAGGCGATCATGCACGTGCTCTACGAGCAGCTGATGAAGTACTCCGAGCAGATCGCCCGCTACGAGGAGTGGTTCTGCAGCTCGCTGGCGATGGACGAGAACGGCGAGTGCTGCGGCGTCGTCACCCGCAACGTCGCCGACGGCTCGATGGAGCTCTTCCAGGCGAAGGCGGTGATCCTCTGCACCGGCGGCAACGGCCAGGTCTGGCGGCCGACCACCAACGCCCTGATCTGCACCGGCGACGGCATCGCGATGGCCTACCGGGTCGGCGCGAAGCTGATGGACATGGAGATGATCCAGTACCACCCGACGACGCTGGCGGGCAAGGGCTTCCTGATCACCGAGGGCGCCCGCGGCGAGGGCGCGCACCTGCTCAACGCCAAGGGCGAACGCTTCATGGAGAAGTACGCGCCGAACAAGATGGAGCTCGCTTCGCGCGACGTCGTCTCCCGCGCCGAGCAGACCGAGATCAACGAGGGCCGCGGCTTCGAGGACGGCACCGTCGCGCTCGACATCACCGTCGTCCCGAAGAAGCGCGTCCACGAGGCGCTGCGCGAGATCGTCCTCGTCGGCCGCGACTTCGCCGGCGTCGACATCACCCGCGAACCGATCCGGATCAAGCCCGGCAACCACTACACGATGGGCGGGGTCAAAACCGACATCGACGGCCGCACCGACATCCCCGGCCTCTACTCGGCCGGCGAGACCGCCTGCGTCTCGGTCCACGGCGGCAACCGGCTCGGCGCCAACTCGCTGCTCGACACCCTGATCTTCGGCAAGCGCTCCGGCCGCGACGCCGCCGCCCGCGCCAAGCGGATGGACGCCTCCCGCCCCTCGAAGAAAGTGCTCGAGGACGAGGAGCGGATGGTCGCCGACATCCTCTCCCGCGAGAAGGGCTCCGGCCGCCGCATCTCCGAGATCAAGCTCGAGCTGGGCCAGACGATGGACTCCAAAGTCGCCGTCTTCCGCGAGGAGGCCGGGATCCAGGAAGCGCTGGAAACCGTGCGGCGCCTGAAGGAGGAGGCGAAGACCGCCTACATCGACGACCACGGCGCCATCTTCAACCAGGACTTGATTGCCGCCATAGAGCTCGGGTACATGCTCGACAACGCCGAGTGCACCTGCGTCGCAGCGCTCGAGCGCAAGGAGAGCCGGGGGGCGCAGTACCGCACCGACTACCCCGAGCGC
>JALZHV010000352.1 GCA_030860625.1 Actinomycetota bacterium | reverse complement strand
CCCCCCCGCCCCTCCCCTCGCACACCTACCGAACGACGATCTTGCTCTTCGCCGTCTTCCCGAAGCTCCCCTTGACCCGGAACTTCACCTTGTAGGTACCCCCGGCGTCCGGCCCGACCTTGATCTTCAGCTTGGTCGCCTTCTTGCCTTGGCTTTTCACCTTGCCGAGCACCTTGCACTTCGGCGCCTTCAGGTCGGCCTTCGCCGCCTTCGGCAGCTTCACGCAGACCCGGACCTTCTTCACCGTGGTCAGGTCACCCTGGTTCTTGGCGCGGACTTTGAAGGTCACGACCTGGCCCGGCTGGGCTTTGGCCTTCTTCTTCACGACCAGCTTGACCCGGGGCGGCGCCACTTTCACGAGGGCGCTGGACTGCTCGGCGGAGCCGACCTGGTTCGTCGCCGTCACCGTGCAGACGTAGGAGCCCGGCAGGGTGGCCGTGTGCGTCGCGGCGGTCGCCCCGGCGACCGTCATCCCGTTGAGCGTCCAGCGATAGCTCAGCGAGCGCGGCGCCTGGTAGACGAAGGAGCCCGGGTAGTCGGACCCCCAACCGCCGGCCGAGCAGGCGAGCTCGGCCCGCGCTTTCGCGTTGCGGGCGATCGCCGGCGCGCCGGTGGGGGTCGGGCTCTTGAGGATCACCGGGTCCTGGGGGTTCGCGACCGGAGCGGTGGCGATGTTGATGCCGCCTCCGCCACCGGCGAGGTTGGCGAAGCCGAAGGCTCCGATCCGGTCTTCCCCGTTCGATTCGTTACCCCAGTAGAGGCGGCCGAGGGAGGGATCGAAAGCCAGGCCCCAGGGACTGTTGACGGGCAAGCCGGTCCAGTTCACGGTGCCCCCGCCGCCGCCGGAGAGGCTCGCGAAGGAGAGCGATTCCGTGCCGTCGCTCAGCCAGTAGACGCGGTTGCCGGCCGGGTCGACCGCGATCCCCTCGATGGACCCGCTCGGCGCCGGAGCGCCGCTGATGTCCAAGGTGCCGCCGCCGGTTCCGTTGAGGTTCGCGAACTGGATCGCGCCGCCCCCCGCGTTGGTGCCCCAGTAGAGCCTTCCCGCAATCGGATCCAGGGCAAGGCGATAAGAGCTCTGGAGGGATGCCCCAGCGCTGTTGATCACCCCGCCGGCGCTGCCGTCCAGAAGCGCCCAGGCAAGGCTTTCGGATCCGGTTTTCGTGTTGATCCAATAAACCGTCCTCGTCGCCGGATCGAGAGTGATGCCTTCCGGTTCGTTCACCGGCGCACCCGGAGCCGTGAAGACGCTGGCGCCGCTGCCGTCGGCGTTGACGGCGATGATCTGCCCGTCCGTGCCACTGGAATCGGCGGCGACGAACAGCCGGTTGGTAACGGAGTCGTACGCCATCCCTTCCGGGCCTTCCAATGCGATGCCGGAGAGGTTGAGCTCACCGCCGCCGCTGCCGTCGATGTTGGCGAAGCCGATGGTGTCCGGGTTATCGCCGTAGTTGTTCCAGTAGATGGTTTCCGCCGCCTGCGCGCGAGCCGCGAAAGCGGCCAGCGCTACGAGGGCGAGGGTGATCAGCGACAGGCCGGTGGCGACGACGCGCCAGTTGGCTCCGCGCTCGGAGACGAGATTCATCTAATTCCTTTCTCGACTGCTCTTCATCGGATGACGATCCTGGACTTCGCGACGTTGCCGGCGCTGCCCCGGACCCGGAACTTCACCTTGTGGGAGCCCGCGGCGTCCCGGTCGACCTCGACCCTGAGCTTGACCGCCTTCTGGCCCCTGGCCTCGATCCTGCCGAGCGGCTTACACCTCCGGCCCTTGACGCTGAGCTCGCCCCTCGCCGCCTTCGGCAGCTTCAGGCAGACCCTCGCCTTCCCGCTCTTCAGATCGCCCCGGTTCTTGGCCCGAACCCTGAAGACCGCGAGCCGGCCGGAGGCTGCCCTCGCCCTCCCCTTGACGCGGAGCGCCAGCCTGGGCGGCTTCACCTTCAGGCGGGAGCTGCTCTGGACGGTGGGGCCGGCGGGATTGAAGGCGGTCACTTCGCAGGCGTAGGAGCCGCGCGAGCCGGCCTCGAACGTGGTCGCGATCGCCCCCGGGATCGGTTTGCGGTTGCGCGTCCACTGGTAGACGATCCTGAGCGGCGCCTGGTAGACGAAGGAGCCGGGGAAGTCCGAGCCCCAGCTTCCCGGCGTGCAGCTGAATTTGGATCGTGCCTCTGGGTCGCGGGCGATCGCCGGCGCCCCGGCGCCGCTGGGGCTCTTGACGACGACGGGGTCCTGGGGCCCGTCCACGGGCGCCGTGGCGATGTTGATCCCGCCTCCCGCGCCGCCGAGGACCGTGTAGCCGATTGCACCGGTCCGGTCTTCTTCGTTGGCGTAGTTGGCCCAATACAGTTTCTGCAGGGCCGGGTCGAACGCCAGCCCGTAGGCGCCGTTGAAGACGCTCCCGGTGAGCGGGACGTCGCCGCCACCGCCGCCGGCGAGGCTGGCGTAGGAGATGCCGTCCCCGTCCACCCAGTAGATCCTC
>JALZHV010000351.1 GCA_030860625.1 Actinomycetota bacterium | reverse complement strand
GCTCGGCCCGCCGCCCGAGCTGCCGGCCTGGCCGCCGGTCTCGATCGTCGTCCCGACCCGCAACGGCCGCGAGCACCTCGAACGGCTGGTCACGGGGCTGCGCGAGCGCACCGACTATCCGGAGCTGGAGCTGACCGTCGTCGACAACGACTCCGACGACGGCACGCTCGAGTTCCTCGCGGACGTCGACCCCGGCTTCCCGGTGCGGGTGCTCGCCAACGAGGAGCCCGCCACCTTCTCGGAGGCCAACAACCAGGGCGTCGCCGCGGCCCGGCACGACCTCCTCCTCTTCCTCAACAACGACATCGAGCCGTTCGAGCCGGGCTGGCTGCGCGAGCTGGTCGCCGCCCACGAGCGCGAGGGCGTCGCCGCGGTCGGCGCCACCCTGCTGCGCTCGCCCTCCGGCCCCGACCCGGAGCTGCGCGACCGCACCGTCCAGCACCGCGCGGTCAAGTTCCGGATGACCGCCGACGGCGTCCGCGCCTACAACGCCGGCGACGGCGCCGACCTCTTCGCGGCCGGGTTCGGGACCGAGGAACGGGTCCCGGCGGTGACCGCGGCGGCGATGCTGGTCGCCCGCGAGCGCTTCGAGGACGCGGGCGGCTTCAGCGACCGCTACCGCTTCGGCACCGAGGACGTCGACCTGGGGCTGAAGCTGAGCGCGGGCGGCGGCGAGATCGTCGCCACCGGCCGCTCGGTCCTCTACCACCGCGAGTCGGTCAGCCAGAGCGCCGAAGGCCGCGACTTCATGCGCAACAACCGGCTCGTCAACCGCCGCGTCTTCCTCGAGCGCTGGGGGCCGCAGGTGCGCCGCTCCTACCGGCTCGGCCGGCTGCGCCGCGACCCCGGCTGGACCGACGGCGCCGGCCCGCACGTCGCGATCACCGTCACCGCCCTCGACCCCGCCGCCGGCTGGGGCGACTGGTACACCGCGCACGAGATCGGCGACGCGCTGGCGGCGCTGGGCTGGCGGGTCACCTACGTCGAGCGCAAGGGCGACGCCTGGTACGACCTCCCCGCCGACCTCGACTACCTGCTCTCGCTGATGGACCCGTTCGACCTCAGCCGGGTGCCGCCGCGGGTGACGACGATCGCCTGGATCCGCAACTGGACCGAGCGCTGGCTGGAACGCCCCTGGTTCGACCGCGCCGACGTGCTGCTGGTCTCCTCGGCGCGCTCGCGGGAGATCATCGAGGCGGCGACGGGGCGCAAGACGATTCCGTTCCCGCTGGCCGCCAACCCGGCGCGGTTCCGGCCGCTGCCGAGCGACCCGTCCCGGGAGGTCGATTACGTCTTTACCGGCAACCACTGGGGCAAGGACCGCGACGTGCAGGCGGGGCTGGCGCCGCGGCCGGGCGAGCGGCTGGCGATCCACGGCAAGGGCTGGGACGAGGTGCCCGACCTGGCCGAGCACTGGCGCGGCGCGGCCCCCTATGAGGAGCTGCCGGCGATCTACTCCGGCGCCAAGCTCGTCCTCGACGACACCTCCGGCCCGACCCTCCCCTACGGCGCCGTCAACAGCCGCGTCTTCGACGCGCTGGCGGCGGGGACCCTGCCGATCACCAACTGCGAGTCGGGGGTACGGGAGCTGTTCGGCGACGACTTCCCGGTCTGGAGCGACGCGGCGAGCCTGCGCGCGCAGCTCGACGCCCTGCTCGGCGACGACGAGCGGCGCGAGGCGCTCGCGCGGCGCTTCCGCGGCGAGGTCCTGCGCCACCACACCTATGCGCACCGCGCGCGGCGGCTGGTCGAGGTGCTCGAAGAGCACGAGCAGCAGCCCTCCTTCTGCATCAAGATCGGCGCCCCGGTCTGGGAGGTGGCCGAGCAGTGGGGGGACCTCCACTTCGCCCGCGCGATCCAGCGGGACCTGCGCCGCCGCGGCCACCCCTGCACGATCCAGGTGCTGGAGGAATGGGAGAACGACGAGGGGCTCACTTACGACGTGGCGCTGGTGATCCGCGGGCTCAGCCGCCACCTGCCGAAGCCGGGGCAGCTCAACGTCCTCTGGAACATCAGCCACCCGGCCGACCTCGGCGGCGAGGAGTGCGACGGCTACGACCTCGTCTGCGTCGCCTCAGAGCGCTTCGCCGCCGACCTGCGGGGGCGGACCCGGGCGCCGGTGGTCGTGCTCGAGCAGGCGACCGACCCGGCGCTCTTCTACTCCGACCCCTCCCCCGAGTACGAGCACGAGCTGGTCTTCGTCGCCAACTCGCGCAACGTCCTGCGCCCGATCGTCCGCGACCTGCTGCCGACCGAGCGCGACCTGGCGATCTACGGCGGCGGCTGGGACGGGCTGATCGACACGCGGTACGTCGTCGCCGAGCACGTCGCCAACGAGGAGCTGCGCAAGGTCTATTCCTCGGCCAAGGTCGTCCTCTGCGACCACTGGGACGACATGCGCGAGCACGGCTTCGTCTCCAACCGGATCTACGACGCGCTCGCCTGCGGAGCGACGGTAATCAGCGACGCGGTGCCGGGGCT
>JALZHV010000350.1 GCA_030860625.1 Actinomycetota bacterium | reverse complement strand
CCGCTGCGCCCGCGCCTCGTTCACCTCGGCTCCTTCGGCGAGGCTGGTGCCGCGGGCGCGGGTCACGATCCACAGCAGCGCGTGGACGTCGGGCGCCAGCTCCTGTCCGTCGATCCGCGGCGGCGGGCCGAACAGGCGCCGCTGCACCCGCGGCGGCAGCCCGCAGACCGCCTTCAGGACGCGGTGCTCGACCGCGGGAGGCAGGCGGGGCAGGTCGGCCACGGACGCAGGCTAGCGCTGGATCGATCTCACACACCGCGCTCGTCGCCTCCGAGTACGTTCAGGGTATGGAGGCGGCTGCTTCTGTCAACGGACACAGCCCGGCCCCGGTCAAGGGCCTGCCGCCCGGCCCGCGGATGCCGCGGGCGCTGCAGACCGCGATCTGGTCGCGCCAGGCGCAGTGGCTCCTCGAGCAGAGTCGCGCCCGCTTCGGCCGCATGTTCACGATCAAGATGGCCTACGAGGGCAACTGGGTGGTCCTCACCGACCCGGAGCTGGTCAAACAGGTCTTCACCGGCGACCCGCGCGTCTTCCACGCCGGCGAGGGCAACCAGATCCTGCGGCCGTTCCTCGGCGACAACTCCGTCCTCGTCCTCGACGAGAAGAAGCACATCGCCCAGCGCAAGCTGCTGCTGCCGCCCTTCCACGGCGAGCGGATGCAGGCCTACGGCGAGAAGATGACCGAGATCGCCGCCCGCGAGATCGAGAGCTGGCCGACCGGCGTTCCCTACAAGCTGCGGCCGCGGATGCAGGCGATCACGCTCGAGATCATCCTCGAGACCGTCTTCGGCGTCCACGCGGGGAAGGGGATGGACGCGCTGCGGGCCTCGCTGCGCAACTTCCTCGACCTCACCACCAACCCGCGCCTGCTGCTGCCCGCTCTCACTCTCGGCCCCGAGCGGATGACCCGCACGCGGGCCTTCCAGCGGCGGATGGAGCCGGTCGACACGCTGATCGCGCAGGAGATCGCCGAGCGCCGCGGGGTCGAGGACCTGGCTGAGCGCGAGGACATCCTCTCGATGCTGGTCGCCGCTCGCCACGAGGACGGCAGCCCGATGAGCGACGCCGAGATCCGCGACGAGCTGCTCACCCTGCTGGTCGCCGGCCACGAGACCACCGCGACCGCGCTGTCGTGGGCGATGGAGCGGCTCACGCGGCACCCGGAGAAGCTCGAGCGCCTGCGCGCCGAGGTCGAGGCCGGCGAGGACGCCTACCTCACCGCGACGATCCAGGAGACCCTGCGGCTGCGGCCGGTGATCGTGATCGTCCTCCGCAGGCTGACCGAGTCGGTCGAGCTCGGCGGCTATGAGCTCCCGGCCGGGGTCTCCGTCGCCCCGAGCATCCACCTGATCCACCGCGACCCGCAGATCTACCCCGAACCGGAGCGCTTCCTCCCCGAGCGGTTCCTCGACAACCCGCCCGGCACCTACACTTGGATCCCCTTCGGCGGCGGCGTCCGCCGCTGCCTCGGTGCCGCCTTCGCCCAGTTCGAGATGGCCGTCGTCCTCCGCGAGCTGGTCCGCCGCCACCACGTCGAGCCGGCCGACCCCGGCCCCGAGCGCCCCTTCCGCCGCGCGATCACCGAGACCCCGCGCCACGACGCCACCGTCGTCCTCTCCTGACGCCGACGGGACGATTTCGATCCATATAGGACGGTTTTCGGCCCGTCGACGTGGGTACAGAGACCGGCAAGATGAAGCCGGGCAACCGCGACACGATCCCGACGATCTCCGAAGTGGTGCGCGAGGCGACCGCGATCTGCGATCCCGAGGGCACCGACACCGCCACGATCGGCCTGTTCGAGAGCTTCGAGGACGACGACCGGCCGACCACGGCCGCCGAGGATCTGCAGGGCGAGCTGCTCAGCACCGTCAAAGGGATCGACCCCGAGGGCGACAACCCCGCCGCCCTCGCCGCCGCGGCCGCCGCCTTCTGGCTCTCCACCAATCCGAGTCAGGCCGACAACGGCGACCACGTCCTCCGCGAGGGCGTCCGCCTCGTCTTCGAAGGCCACCCGCCCGAGCCGCTCGCCGAGTGGCTCGCCGCGCGCGGCGTCGAGTACTAGTCGCTAGCCGTAGGAGATCAGCTCGACCAGGCCCCCGTCGGGGTCGCGGCAGAAGACGCTGACGCCGACCCCCTCGGCGCCGGCCCGCGCCACCGGTCCCTCGACGATCTCGATCCCGCGGGCGTGGAGGTGGTTGACGGCGCTCTCCGCGGATCCGGGCCATACGAAGACGGTCCGCCCCTCGGGGGCTATCTCCACGGTGGCGCCGAGCCCGCTGGCGTAGAAGTGTTCGGAGCGCTGCCGGTCGCCGGCCGCGACGACGGCGTGGTCGACCCGGAGCCTGGGTCCGGCCGTGGGGTCGGCCGGGCGGCTCGAGTCGGTGCGCAGCAGCAGCGGCAGCAGGAGGGCGCCGAGGATGTAGAGCACCGCGAGCACCCCGAGCAGGCGGGAGTCGAAATCCCCGCCGTCCCTAGAGATCTCGG
>JALZHV010000349.1 GCA_030860625.1 Actinomycetota bacterium | reverse complement strand
CCCCTGTCCCTAGGGGGTGCACGAAGAAGCTGCCCGCGAGGGGAGTTGTCTAAACGCGCCGCAGGGGAGCGAGGTCAGGTGGGGAGCGGGACATTCCGGCCTATCAAGAATCCTTGACTTTTAGCCATAGAAATGTTAGACAGACAAGGTCTTACTAAAGAATGCCCCGATATTCGGGAGCTTCTCATCTCCTGAACCCGTCGCGGCATCCACCGGCCAACTGGGCCGGAATAAAGGAGATGCAAGATGAAGCACTTGAAGACGATGGCGCTTGCCGCCATCGCGGCTTTTGGCCTGCTCGCGTTTATCGGAGTGAGTTCGGCCTCAGCAGACATCTACACAGACAGCAAAAAAACCGTCAAATACAAAACCGGCACGACACTTAGCTTCAGCCTGGCGCCAGGCAAATCCTCTGTTTGGAGGTCCGGCAGCAGCATTGTTGCGACATGTACCGGTGGATCGATCCACGGGAAAACGGAAAATGAAACTGGAACGGTTGGCATCAACGTCGAATCGGAGACTTGGACCGGCTGCTCCCAGACAACGCACGTTTTCTTCTTGGGAAGACTCCTTGTCTCAACTAGCGGAACGGTCGGTGGCTGGGGTACACAAATAACATTTGGTATATACGGAACCAGCTGTGCCTACGGCACCGGAGAAGGGGCGATGCTCGGCACCCTTACGAGCGGCTCGCCAGCAAGGCTGAAAATCAACGCTCCCATTCCGCGGACCGGAGGAGGCTTCCTATGTCCGACCTCCGTGACTTGGGAAGCCGAATACGTCGTTACATCCCCTCATTCTGTCTACGTAGGCTGATCGATCAGCTACAAGCAACTACCTGCGGCCGCCCGCGGCGGGCGGCCGCAGTGGTCGGTCAGGGTTTCGCCTGACCCTTGAGCTTGATTTTCAGTTTCTTCGTCGTCACCGCGCCGGTGATGCTGGTGCCGGAGACGGTTGCCTTCAACGTCAGTGACTGTTTGCGGCTGATCTCGGCGAGCTTCGTCTTCACCTTTTTCGTGAATTTGAGCTTGAACTTGCCAAGGACGCCCGGACCGATGTTCTTGGTGCCGCCGTTGAGGCTGGCTTTTTTGCCTTTGCCGAGCGGCACCACGCCTTTGACCGTGACCGGCGCTGCGGTGCTGGTGGTGACGATGACGGTCACCGAGCCTTTGCGGACCTGCTTGGTGGTCGAGAGGGAGACCGGCGGGCAGGCCGTCTGGAAGGCGGCGCTCTGCGGACACTGGTCCTGGGTCTCGTCGCCGAAGCCATCGCTGTCGGCGTCGGGCTCGACCGAGACGACGATCGGAACCTGGTAGCCGGCCTCTTCACCGGCGCTGGCGGCGGTGCTGTCGAGCGGGGGATTGCCGGGAATTACCCCGAGGCGCTCGCCGGGATTGCCGGTTTCGCAGTACACCGCTTCGCCCTCCCCTTCGACCACTCCGAAGGCGCCGATGAAGTCGCCGGCGCGGACCGGGATTCGCGCCGAGAAGTTGTTCACTCCGCTCACGAGGGATGACGGCGCGCTTTCGCCGACCACTTGGAACTGAGCGGGGGCGCCAGTCGGGCGAAGGATCTTCATGCTCTGGCTGACAAAGCCAGGAGGGATGGGGATGATGTTGAAGCTCCAGCGGGTGATCACGCCGTTGACGGGAATCGTCGGGGCAGCGGATCACCCAGCGCGTTGGCGGTCCCGATAACCGTGAAGGTCTCGGTTGCTTTGTTGCCGACGCACCTGTTGCCGGCTTCAGTCGCCGCCGAGGCGCCGGTGGCGCCGAGCAGCGAGATTGCGAGGGCCGCGGCGATCGCGGCTGAGACGAGCTTGGACCTCATCTGTTCTCTCCCTTTCGATTGAAGTTCGCGGCGAGCATAGCCGCGAGCTCTGAATAGAGGAAGAAACCCTTGTGTTCGGTGCTCAGGCCAGATCGAGCGAGCGCCAGGCGGCCTCTGCCTCGGCCAGGGTGACGCTGAGGCTGCGGTCGCCGGCGCCGATTGCGACCTTCTCGCCGCCGACGGTGCCGATCAGGACGGCGCCGAGTTCCTCGAGGATGGCACGGTCGCCGCTGACGAGGAAGCCGCCGGTGCCCTCGCCGAAGAGGGCTTCCTCGGGTTGGCAGCCGCGCTCGCGGAGGTGTTCGACATTGGTCTCGCAGCCGATGCCGCCGGCGATCGCACACTCGGCGATCGCGCAGGCTAGGCCGCCGTCGGAGACGTCGTGGACGGAGGCGAGCTTGCCGGCGCGGACGGCGTCGCGGACGATCGCGCAGGCGGTGGCGACGGCGGCGATGTCGGGTTCGGGGAGGCCCGGCGCCAGCTGCCCGCGCTGCTTGGCGATCTCGGAGCCGGCGAGCACGGGGGCGAAGGGACCGACGAGGCCGATCGCGTCGCCGTCGGCGACGAAGGCGTTGCCGGCGACCTTGGCGGGGTCGGGCAGCTCGCCGACCATCGCCACCACCGGAGTCGGGTAGATCGGGCCTTCCGGTCCCTCGTTGTA
>JALZHV010000060.1 GCA_030860625.1 Actinomycetota bacterium | reverse complement strand
GCGCTGGAGGCGCTGGAGTCGGAGGGGCTGCTGGAAGGCGAGAGCGGCGGCGGGCGCACGATCTACCGGGCCAGCGCCGCCGGCGCCGAAGCGCTGGCCGAGCGCGCCGACAACCTCGCCGAGTTGGAGCTGCGCACCGGCGTCGAGGTGCGGCCCGCCATGTCCCTCGAGGCGACGCTGTCGCGCTTCAAGGCGCGGCTGGCCCCGCTCGCGGGACGGGTCGACGTCGAGGCCGCGGCGGCCGTGCTGGACCGGGCCGCCACCGAGATCGAGAGCCAGAGCAAACTTGCGAAAAAGGAGAAGAGACGATGAGTGACGCATTCGAGCGGGCCGCCGAGCGGGCCGAGTCCGAGTACCGCCGGCGAGGCAAGGAGCGCAACGAGCGCATCAAGCGCAAGAGCTTCCAGATCCACGCCACGGTCTTCGTCGCGGTCCAGGTCCTGCTGGTCGTGGTCTGGGCGCTGCAGTGGCAGCTGGGCGGAACCTCGCACCCGTGGTTCCTCTATCCCCTGCTCGGCTGGGGCGTCGGATTGGCGGCGCATTACGCCGCGATCAGGCCGACGCCGCAAGAACGGTAACCCGGCCTCCGGGACCCTGATCTTCGGGGCTTGCCCCGTCGGAAAACGCCCTTGCCCGCGGCTAGCATGAGCCGCATGTTCCGTGCTCGGCACGTCCTGCTGGCAGTTCGCCGTTAACGGACTGCCGCCCCGCATAAGGTTCGGTAAATGGATCTTCATCGGTGGTGGCAAGACAAACCGCTGGAGCGGTACTGGATGGAGATCACCGGCCGCGAGGTTCTAGGTAAAGACGTTCACGCCCCCCGTCTAGATGACAGCGGCAAGGAAACGTGGAGCTACTCGCTAGTCAGAGAGGTGCGCGATGGCGATGTAGTCCTTCACTATGAGAAGGAACCCAAGGCCATTACTGCCTGGTCGATTGCCAAAGGCGGGTTTTGGGAGGCGGAGACGACCTGGGGCACTCCACGTTCGACCGGTCCCAGTAAGGCGCCGGTCGAGCCATACCTAAGGGAGGGCCTTTGGCACGGGCTTCATGGCCCCTTCTATCTAGACGAGCCTCTAACCCTTGAGGAGATCCGCGCCCTCGAATTCCGAATTGCAGCGACTGTCTCAAGCCTCGAAGAGGAGCACGGTAAACCTCTTTACTTCCCGTTCCAGCTCCGGGGGGACGGGCTACGGGCGGCCCAGGGCTACCTGACTAAAATGCCCACCGATCTCGTCGAGTTGCTGCCGAAATTGCCTGACCTGCTCGATGACTTGCCGGTCTCTTTCCCTTCCCCGCCGATCACCCTCGAGAATGCGCAGCTGGGACGACCCTATGAACCGGCGAAAGCGACCGTTTCGCAAGTTGAGCGGGATCCCTTCTCCGTCGATCCGGCAGTGGTCGAACGGGGACTGCGAAGCCACGACGAGCTGCAGAACCTGCTGGCGGAGAAGGTCTCTGGCCTTGGGTTCGATGTCCGGGAACCAGGTCCGCTCGACCCCCTTTGGGATCTTCTTTGGCTCGACGGCAGTGATATCTGGGTTGCCGAGGTCAAGAGCCTGACTCACGCCAATGAAGAGCGGCAGCTGCGCCTGGGACTAGGTCAAGTGCTCATCTATCGCCAGCGCCTCCGGCACACGCACCCATCCGTGACGGCGGTCCTGATGGTCGAGTGGCGCCCCCTCGACCCGGACTGGCATGCACTATGCGACAGCCTGGCGGTACGGCTGCTTTGGCCCGAGGCAGTGTCTGCTCTTTCTTCAGATATTTAGCTCCCGCTCTTTGGTTGATCCCAGAGAGATTGCATGCCACTGCTGAGGCCAACGGGCCGGCCCGCTTCTGCGAAGCTTCTCCGATGGCCGATCAGGACGTGCTGCTGCAGAGGCGGATCTACAACTGGTCCCTGAAGCTGCCCGATTGGCAGCGCGGTCTGATGCGCAAGCTCTGCGACGGGCCGCTCGACGAGAAGGGGCAGGCGGAAGTGCTGGCCGCGCTCGCCGGGGAGGCGGATGCGCCGGAGCTGGCGCCGCTGGAGCTGGCGAACCTGCCGGCGGACGAGACCGAGCACGGGGTGGTCGAACTGCGGGAAATTCGCAACCTGCGGAACGTCAACCGGCTGGCCGAAGACCAGGCGCTCCACTTCGAGCGCGGCCTCAACGTGGTCTTCGGCGAAAACGGAGTCGGCAAGAGCGGCTACGGGCGCCTCTGTCGCCGGGTCTGCCGCTCGGCCGAACCGGGCGAGGTGCTCCACGACGTCTTCGACCCCGGCAAGGCGGACGAGCCGCAGACGGCGGAGTTCGTCCTCTGCGTCAACGGCAAGGAGCGGGTGGTCGAGGTCGACCTCGACGAGGAACCGGACCGCATCCTCTCGGCGATGACCGCCTTCGACGCCGGCACCGCCGAGTTCTGCATCACCAAGTCGAACACGATCGAGCACACGCCGCGGCCGCTGCGCCTGCTGAAGGAAATGGCCGAGGCGCAGGATCAGCTGGCGGCGGCGCTGGCCGAGCGGATCGCCGCGCGGCGTGAGGCGTTGCCGGAGCTGCCTGAGGTGGAGGGCACCGAGGCCGCCGAGCTGCTGGCGCGAGTCGAAGCGGGCGAGGCTTCGCGGGAGGAAGTGGAGAGCTTCGCCCACCTCGGCGAGGAGGAACTGGCCGAGCTGCGCGAGCTGGAGAAGGCCGAGGCCGCGATCGCCGCCGACCAGAGCGAGGCGCTGGAGACCGTCGCCAGGAACCGGGCCGCCGCCGTCGGGCGGTTGGTCACCCAACTTCAAGACGCCTGGAACCAGCTCGACGAGGAGGCGCTGGCGGAGGTGGCCGAGTTGCGCTCCCGCTTCGAGCGGGCCACGGCCGCCGTCGAGCAGCTCGCCACCGACGCCTTCTCCGACCAGCCGCAGCCGGGCACCGGCGGCGAGGCCTGGCAGGAGCTGTGGGAGGCGGCGCGGGCGTTCGTCGAATCCGGCGGCGGCGAGTTCCCCGACGAGGGGGCGGACGCGACCTGCCCGCTCTGCCAGCAGGGCCTGAGCACGGCGGCCCACGAGCGGATGCACCGCTTCGAGGCCTTCGTCTCCGGCGAGCTGCACGAGCGGCTGCGGCAGGTAGAGCTGGCGCTGACCGAGCGGCTCGAAGGGCTGCCCGACCTAGAGCAGATCAGGCACACCGCCGAAGTCGCCGTGGCCGCCGGCGGCGAGCACCTGCAGGAGCCGGCCGACGCGGCGCTGGAGGCGATCGCCGAGCGCCTCGCGATCGTCACCGGCCAGGCCGACCCGTCCTTCGCCGGCGGCTTCGACCTCAAGCCCCTGCGCGACTACGTTGCGGTCCAGATCGCCGAAGCCGAAGGGTTCGCGGTCCTGCGCAACGAGGCCGAGCGCGGGCGCATCGAAGCCCGGCTACGGGAGCTGCGCGACCGCCGCGCGGTCGCCGACGCCCTCCCGGAGGTGCTGGCGCACCTGGACGGGCTGGCGGCGATCGCCCGCTGGGAAGAGGCCCGCGGCCAGCTCTCGACGAAAAAGATCTCCAACCGCATCCGCGAGCTGAGCAAGCTGGCGATCACCGCCCGCCTCAAGGAATCGCTGGAAGCGGAGATCGCCGAACTCGATCCGATCTCCGACCGGGTCGAGCTGAAAGCGTCGGCGAGCAAGGGCAAGCCGGCGGTGCAGTTCAAGCTGCGCAGCGAGGGGCGCGAGCGGGTCGCCAAGGTCCTGAGCACCGGCGAGCAGACCGCGCTGGCGACCGCCTTCTTCCTCGCCGAGCTGCAGGTCAGCAACGAGCGCAGCGCGATCATCCTCGACGACCCGATCTCCTCGCTCGACCACCAGCGCCGCGAGCACCTCGCCACCCGCCTCGCCGAAGAAGCGCGGGAGCGGCAGGTGGTCGTCCTCACCCACGACCTCGTCTTCGTCTACTACCTGCAGGAGAAGGCCGAGGAGCTCGGCGTCGAGCTGCACGGCCAGGCGCTGCGCCGCGCCCACCACGCCGTCGGCGTCGTCGACCCCGACCTCCCCTGGAGCGCCAAGTCCCCGGTCGAACGGGCGAAGGCGCTGCGGCACCGGCTGAAGAGCGAGCTGCGGCCGCTCTTCAAGGGCAACAACCCGGGCTACGAGCGCGAGGCCGAACTCTGGACGCTCGACCTGCGCAAGGCGTACGAGCGGATGATCGAGGTCCACGTCCTCGGCGGCACCGTCGAGCGGCAGGCGCGGAACATCCGCATCCGCAACCTGCACAAGGTGAGGTGGACGCCGGAGCTGGCGCTGGAGATCGACGCCGCGGTGAAAGAGCTCGCGGCGGGTGCGCACCAGGGCCCGCTCGGACAGCAGGGCGCGCCGCCCTCCCTGAGCAAGCTCGAGTCCCTGCTCGACAAATTCGAGGCGCTCTGCGAGCAGGTGAAACCGGGCCGCGACCGCGAGGAGGAGAAAGCCGACCCGGCGCCCTCCGGCCGGCTCCCCCTGCTGCGCGTCAGCCCCGAGAACCTGAAGACCCGGCCCGCGGGACCCAAGCCCGCGAGCAAGAAGAAGACCCGCTCGGCTTAGACGACCGCCGCCCGGCCGCGCTGCAGCCGCGTGCAGGGGTAGGAGCCGCGGATGTGCTGGTTGAAGAAGCGCCCCTTCGAGTCGGCCTGCATCAGCAGCGCCAGCAGCTGCTCGGGCACGTCGAAGTACTGGTAGAGGCCGCCGTTGCGGAAGCGGACCTCGAGGACCTTCTTTTCGTAGCCAATGGAGTCGATGCTGCTCGACTCGACCGGGACCCTGTGCATCGTGGACTCCTGAGCTCGGGCTTTGTAGGTGACCTCAAGATACCCATCAGTAGCGCTCGGCAAGCGCTTAGGGTTAGACGGGTCAAGCGAAAGGAGCCGATCGTGCTTGGAGAAGAGCTGCGGCCAGGGCTGTGGCGCTGGACCGCCCACCATGAGGAGTGGAAGAAGGAGGTCGCCGCGGTCGCGGTCGTGACGGCGGAGGATCTGGTCCTGATCGACCCCCTGCTGATCGGCGAGCAGTGGGAGCAGCTCGACGCCGCGCTCGGCAGCCGCCGGCTGCACGTGCTCCACACCATCCACTGGCACGTCCGCTCCACCGCGGAGATCGCCGCCCGCTTCGACGGAGCCCGGATCTGGGCCCACTCGCGCAACCGCGCCGCCACCGCCCGCCGCGCTCCCGTCACCGACGTCTTCCGGGCCGGCGAGGAGCTGCCGGCCGGGCTGCAGGCGCTGGAGGCGCGGCCGCGCAGCGAAGTCCTCTTCTGGGAGCCGCGCTCGCGGGCGCTGATCGTCGGCGACGCGCTGCTCGGCGACGGCGAAAAGGGCTCAGGGCTCCACACCTGCCCCGCCTCCTGGCTGCCCGAGTCGACGAACCTCGGTGAGCTTCGCTCCGCTCTCCGCACCGCGCTCGACCTGCCCGTCGAGATCGTGCTCCCCTCCCACGGCTCCCCGGTCCTCTCCAACGCGAAGAAGGAGCTGGCGCGGGTCGCTGCTAGCTGACCTGCTTGCGCTCGAGCTCGCGCACCGCCGGGCCCTGCAGGACCTTCCCCTCGGGGCTGAAGCGGGAGCCGTGGCAGGGGCAGTCCCAGCAGCACTCGGCCGTGTTCCAGTTGAGCTGGCAGCCGAGGTGGGTGCAGCGGGTGGAGACGGCGACGAGGGTACCGTCGTCGCGGCGGTGGCCGGCGACTTTCTCGCCGTCATGGCGGACGATGTCGCCCTCGCCCGGCGCCAGGTCCTCGATCGGCCGGGTGCCGCGGTGCCGCAGCCGGTCGCCGAAGAAGTGGAGGCCGACACGGGCGTTCTCCTCGGCCATCTTCAGGCCCGCGCGGGGCTGGAAGCGGTTCGGGGTGAAGACCGGCTCCCACTCGTTCTCGCGGTCTCGCACGAGGTCGGCGAGCAGCAGCGCGGCGACGGTGCCCCCGGTCATCCCCCACTTGGCGAAGCCGGTCGCCATGAAGATCCGCTCGTTGCGCGGGGTCAGCCGGCCGATGTAGGGCATCTGGTCGATCGTGACGTTGTCCTGGGTCGACCAGCGGTAGTCGACCGAGCGGACCTGCCAGTGGCGGCGAGCGAACTCCTCGAGGCGCCGGTAGCGCTCGCGGGTGTCGCCGCCCTCGCCGGTCCGGTGCCCCTCGCCGCCGACGAGGAGGAGCTCTCGGCCCTCGCTGGGCACAGCTCGGATCGAGCGGGTCGGCGAGTCGACGTTGATGTGCATTCCCGGCGGCGGCGTCCCCTCGACCTCGCAGACGATCGCGTAGGAGCGGTGGGGGTGAACGCGGGCGAAGGCGAGCGAGCGGTCAAGGAACGGGTAGTGCGTGGCGACCACGACCCGCTCGGCGACGACGGCGCCGCCGGTGGTGGAGACGGTGCAGGGCGATCCGCCGTCCACGTTGAGAGCGCGGGTCCCCTCGAAGATCCGGCCGCCCAGGCCCTCGAGCTGCTCGGCCAGCGCCAGCAGGTACTTGTGGATGTGGAACTCGGCCTGGTCGTCGAAGCGCAGCGCCGCCTCGACCGGGTAGGGCAGCGGCGTCGTCTCGACCAGCGTCGCCGGCAGCCCGGCCTCGATCGCTGCCTCCGCCTCCTCTTCGACCTGCGAGCGGGAGGAGCTCTCCGCGGCGTACAGGTAGGCGGCCTGGCGGCGGAAATCGCACTCGATCCCGTCCCGCTCGACCCGCTCGGCGATCCACCCGAGCGCCCGCTCGTTCGCCTGTCCGTAGGTGCGGGCGACGTCAGGACCGAACTTCGACCGCAGCTGCGAGTAGATCGCCCCGTGCTGCGAGGTGACCTTCGCGGTCGTGTAGCCGCTCACCCCGCGGGCGATCCGCCCCGCCTCCAGCAGCACCACGTCGACCCCCGCCTCGGCGAGGAGGAGGGCGGTGGTGACCCCGGCGATCCCCCCGCCCAGCACGGCTACCTCCGCCCGCACCTCCCCCTCGAGGGAGGGTCGCGCCGACTGGGCCGGACCGGTTTCGATCCAGAACGACTGGTTGCTCATGCCCTCCCGGATACCCGGTTGGGCTCGATCCCTAGCTTTCTTTGACTTCCAGCGGATTCGGTTTGCTGAACGTGTAGGTGGCGGTCCAGCTTGCGGGGTTGGCGCAGAGGAAGCCGCCGGAGATCTTGGTCAGCGTGGCCGAAGTGACCAGTTTTGCGGGGTTGCCGCCGCTGAGCGTTCCGATGTTGGTGGCGGTCGGGGTTCCGTAGGCGCAGGAAGTCGAGCCGAAGGCGATTGTCACTTCTTTGCCTTCGGATGTGACGGTGCCATTGGCGCCGCTGGTGTGGTGGAAGACCAGCTTGCCTTTGGTGAGGACGTTCACCGTCATGTTGCATTCACGGAACGAGAGGCTGCTGATGTTGCCTTCGACTGTTTCGGTGGCGCTGCCCTGGTTGGAGGTTTTGCCGTCGAATTCGGAGTGGCCGCATTCCATCGTCGCGAAGCCCATTTGCCAGACCGAGTTCGTGCCTGTCGCTTCGAACATCGATCCTTTGAGCATGGCGCTGCCGCCGCTGTAGAGGACGGTCGCCGAAGCGGTGCCAGCAGCGAAAGCCGCCAAGGCGGCCACCGCGACGGCAGCCACCCCCAGCGTCTTCAGGCGCTTCATCGCCTTCCTAGCTTTCTTTGACTTCCAGCGGGTTCGGCGTGGTGAACGTGTAGCTGGCGGTCCAAGTGGCCGGATTGGCGCAGAGGAAGCCACCGGCGATACGCGTCAGCGAGGCCGAGGCGGGAAGTTTCGCCGGGCTACCCCCCGTG
>JALZHV010000059.1 GCA_030860625.1 Actinomycetota bacterium | reverse complement strand
TAGCAGATCGACACGTGGGGCCAGCCGCACCTAAACCGGCCCGGCGATGCGCTATCACCGGTCCTCCGCATGGCCCCCTCACTCGAGATCACCGACCTCGTCAAGCGCTACCCGACCGGCACCGAGGCGCTGAAGGGCGTCTCGCTCGAGATCGGTGCGGGCGAGTTCTTCGGCCTGCTCGGCCCCAACGGCGCCGGCAAGTCGACGCTGATCCACTGCACGACCGGGCTGGCCCAGCCCACCGGGGGCTCGATCGAAATCTTCGGGCACGACGCGATCGACAACTACGCCGAGGCGCGGCAGGCGGTGGGCCTCGCTCCCCAGGAGCCGAACCTGGACTGGTTCCTCACCGCCGAGGAGACGCTCGACTACCACGCCGGTTACTTCGGGATGCCGCGCAAGGAACGCCGCGAGCGCGCCAAGGAGCTGCTGGAGACCTTCTCCCTGACCGAGAAGAAGGACGAACGCACCCGCACCCTCTCCGGGGGGATGAAACGGCGGCTGATCCTGGCCCGGGCGATCATGCACCGGCCGCGCCTCTTGATCCTCGACGAGCCGACCGCCGGCGTCGACGTCGAGCTCCGCCTCGAGCTCTGGCACTACGTCCAGAAAATCAACCAGGAGGGGACGACGATCCTGCTCACCACGCACTACCTGGAGGAGGCCGAGCAGCTCTGCGATCGGATCGCCTTCATCGCCGAGGGTCAGATCGTCGCCGAGGGCACCAGCCCCGAGCTGGCCGAGCGCTTCGGCGTGGCGAACCTCGAGGACGCCTACCTGGCCCTAGTCGGCCGCAACGAGCTCTCCCGCTCGCACATCGAGGTCACCCCGGAGGTGGAGGCGTGAACGCCGCCCAGATCCGCTTCGCGACCCTCTGGCGCCGCGAGGTCAACCGCTTCATGAAGATCAAGAAGCAGACGATCGGCGCGCCGCTGCTGGAAACCTTCCTCTACATCTCGGTCTTCGGCGCCGCCCTCGGCACCCGGATCGACCAGCTGCACGGGATCGACTACATCGTCTTCGTGATTCCGGGCCTGATCATGATGGCCTGGTCGATCAACGCCTTCACCAACAACTCCTCCTCGATCCTCCAGCAGAAGTTCCAGGGCGCGATCCAGGACCAGCTCTCCTCGCCCGCCTCGCCGGCCGAGCTGCTGCTCGCCTTCTCCCTTGGCGGCTTCATGCGCGGGCTGACGGTGGCGGTCCTCACCTTCATCGCCTCCTCGTTGCTGGTCGACCTGCCGGTCGAGCACGTCCTCGTGCTGATCCCGTCACTCTTCCTCGTCGGCTTCTTCTTCAGTCAGCTCGGGGTGCTGATCGGCGTCCGCGCCGAGCAGTTCGACGACGTCGCCTTCGCCCAGACCTTCATCCTGCAGCCGCTGATCTTTCTCGGCGGCGTCTTCTACTCGGCGACCCTGCTGCCGGAGCCCTACGAGACCCTGACCCACTTCAACCCGATCTTCTACATGATCAACCTGGTCCGCTACGGCTTCGTCGGCTACACGGAAGTCAGCATCACCCTTTCCCTGGCGGCGCTGACCGCGGCGACCGCGGTCCTCTTCCTGATCAACCTCCGCCTCTTCACCAAGGGCTACCGGCTGCGGGCCTAGTACCATGCCGTTCCTATGAGTCGCGGGGGATGGATCAGTGGGCTTGTCGCCGTGGTCATGTTGGTGTTGGCGCTGGGTGTCGGGACCGCCGGCGCGACGACTATTTGCGTCCCCACCTACAGCGCCGCCTGCCCCAACAACGGCAGCAACGTCGCCGAGCCGGACCTCGAGAAAGCGATGGGGACCGACGGCTGGGACGGTGAAGCGGATGAGATCTTCATCGCCGCCGGCACCTTCACCGAGGACGCCGCCTTCGAGCCCGCGAGCGGCTTCAAAAACGCCGACTCCTTCGAACCCGAAGGCAGCGACGAGCTGACGATCACCGGAGCTGGGGAGGCCGCGACTTACATCACCAGCAACGGCACCGCCAACATCTTCCTCGTCAACCTCGGAGCCGGCGGCAATGTGCGCGACATCGCCATGCGCGACCTGACGATCCAGATCCCGGTCAGCTTTCCGGATGGCTTGGGAGCCGGGATTCTCCTCACCGGCGACGCGCTCGAGGGCGTCACGGTCGAAAGTCAGAACAAAGGCTCCGACGGGGCGATCGCTTCTGGCGTCGGCAGCGTCGCCCGAGATGTCGAGGTCGAACCGGGCGGGATCGGCGGCGCGATCGCGGTCGCTTTCGCCACCTCCACGCCCGAAGGCGGCACCTTCCTGGTCGAGGACTCGACCATCGTCAACGCGTCTTGGAATGTCGCCGCCCGCGCCAAAGGTTCGCAGCTGACCGCCCGCAGGATCTCGGCGACGGGGACCACGGCCTACGGCGCCGCGGCGACGGCTGGGACGTTGAGGATCGAGAACTCGGTGATCACGATGGCCGACGGCGTCGGCCTCTACGTCTCCGCCGCGGAAGACAACGCCAACCTCAAAGCCAACCACGTGACGATCGTCAACACGGAAGGGATCGAGCCCGCGCTCGAAGGCCGGAAGTTCGACACCGACGAAGGCGACGCGGTGCTGCAGGTCTCCAACTCGATCCTCCGCGGCTTCAGCCCCGGCTATGAGCTCTACACCCCGGGCGGAGAAGGCACGGTGCTGATCGAAGGCCGCTACACGAACATGCCGCTGAACGGCAACAACCACTTCGGCACGGTCAACCTCTTCGTCGGGAACTCCAACGCCGACCCGCTACTCGGCCCCGACTACACGCTCACTCCCGGCTCGCCCGCGATCGACGCGGGTGACCCCGGCCCCGGCGGCCTCACCACCGACTTCCTCGGCGCGCCCCGCCCCAACGACGGCAACGGCGACGGTTACGTGATCAGCGATCAGGGTGCCTTCGAGTACCAGCGCCCGCCGGACCCGCCCAATCCGCCCAAAGGCGGCGGCCCGACCCCGGACGTGACGGCGCCCCAGACCACGATCGCCAAAGGCCCCGGCGCCAAGCTGGCGAAGGGCAAGGCGAAGTTCTCCTTCCGCTCGAGCGAGAGCGGCTCGCGGTTCGAATGCAAGCTCGACCGCCGCAAGGTTCGCCCCTGCATCTCGCCGAAGCGCTACACCGGCCTCAAGCCCGGCCGCCACACCTTCAAGGTCTGGGCGATCGACGCCGCCGGCAACAAAGACCCGAGCCCGGCCAAGCGCAGCTTCCGCGTACCGGGCTGAAATTCAGCGCTCGCTGAATTAAGGGCGCTATAGGGCCCACAACTCAGCGAGCGCTGACGTTCTCCTCGATCCAGCCGAGGTAGCCGGCCGAGCCTGCGACGATCGGAGTGGCGATGATCTCCGGCTCGTCGTAGGAGTGGGCCTCGCGGATTGCCCCCTCGACCGCCTCGTAGGCCGCTCGCGTCGTCTTCGCCAGGCACTGCCACTCCTGGGCCTCCTCAATCGCTCCCTGCCAGCGGTAGCGGCTGGTGATCGGGCCGACGACCTGAACGCAGGCCGCCAGCCGCCGCTCGACCAGCAGGGAGGCGATGCGGCCGGCTTCCTCCTCGGAGCCGGCCGTCGTCATCACCTGGAGACAGTCGCTCATCCCGGATCGGCGACCGGGACCCCGACCTTCTCGTGGTCGTCGGGGAGGAGCAGGATCGCTCCCTCGCCGGTGACGTAGGCCTCCTCGCCGTGCTGGGTGACGTCCATGCCGGTCGCCTCCTCGCGGTCGCTCACCCGTAGGGGCATCAGCGCGCCGATCACCTTCAGCAGGACGAAGGTCATCACGAAGGCGTAGGTCGGCGCCGCCAGCACGGCCAGCACCTGGTCCCAGAGCTGAGCCGCGTTGCCGTAGAGGAGACCGTCGGAGATTCCGTTCCAGCTCTCCTGGGCGAAGAAGCCGATGAAGAGGATCCCGAGCAGGCCCGCGGTCCCGTGGGCGGCAAGGACGTCGAGGGTCTCGTCGACCCGGGTCCGCGTCCGCCAGGCGATGATCGCCCAGCTCGGGATCGCCCCGAGCGCGCCGAGCAGGAGCGCCCAGCCGGGGCTGATGAAGCCGCCGGCCGGCGTGATCAGCACGCAGCCGACGATGATCGCGGTGGCGGCGCCGATCGCGGTCGCCTTGCGGCCGCGGATCGCGTCGAGCGCGAACCAGACGACCAGGGTCGCGGCCGGGCAGAGCAGCGTGTTGACGAAGGCGAGGGCGCTCGCTTCGCCGGTGTTGAAGCCGCTGCCGCCGTTGAACCCGAACCAGCCGAACCACAGCAGCCCCGCTCCCAGCAGCACGTACATCGCGTTGTGGGGGAGGAGCGCCTGGCGGCCGTAGTCTTTGCGCGCCCCTACGACCAGCGCCGCCGCCAGGGCCGAGAACCCGGAGGCCATCTCGACCGGGACGCCGCCGGCGAAGTCGAGCGTGCCGCCCTCGATCAGCCAACCGCCGCCGAAGGCCCAGTGGGCGAGGACGGCGTAGACGAGCACCGACCACAGCGCCGAGAAGAGCAGGAACGGCCCGAACCGCATCCGCTCGACCACGGCGCCGGAGATCAGCGCCACGGTGATGATGCAGAAGGTCGCCTGGAAGGCGAAGAAGAGGAGCTCGGGGATCGTCCCTTCTCCCCGCGGCTCGAAGTCGACCCCCTGCATGAAGGCGTGGCCGAGGCCGCCGATCAGGTCCCCTTCGCCGTCGAAGGCGAGCGAGTAGCCGATCGTCGCCCAGGTCACCGTGGCGACGGCGATCGCGGCGACGCACATCATGAAGGTGTTGAGGGTGTTCTTCGAGCGCACCAGCCCGGCGTAGAACAGCCCCAGCGCCGGCGTCATCAGCAGCACCAGCGCGGTGGCGACCAGCATCCAGGCGGTATCGCCGGTGTCGATCGCGCCGCTCATTTGCTCACCGGCGTCACGGCGCCTTCGTCGGTGTCGCCGGTGCGAATCCGCACCGCCCGCTCCAGCGCGACCACGAAGATCTTGCCGTCGCCGACTTCGCCGGTGCGGGCGCCCTCGCAGATCGCCTGCACGGTCTTATCGACGAAGCCGTCGGAGACGGCGACCTCGAAGCGGACCTTGTCCGAGAGCCCCATCTGCACGGTGGTCCCGCGGTAGGTCTCGACCCGGTCCATCTCGCCGCCGTGCCCCTGGACGCGGCTGATCGAGAAGCCGCGTACTTCGGCCCGATGCAGCGCCTCGAGGACCTGGTTCGCCTGCTCGGGGCGAACGATCCCGATTACCAGTTTCAATTTTGCCTCCCTCTCCGCTTGCTGCTGCTCCTGCCCGGCGCGAGCCTATGGGATGGCAACTGGGATTGCGCGGCCGGGGCCGCCGCTGCCCCACCTCCGCGCACCCCTACAATCACCGACGAATGTCCTCGCGGGTCCGCAGGCGGCGTCGCAAGCCGCACAACCACCTCTGGCACAAGATCGCGATCCCCCTCGGGGTCCTCGCCGCGCTCGTGCTGATCGCCGGCGGCGGCGTCGCCGCCTGGGCGCTCAGCGTCTACAACTCGGCGCCGCCCCTCGACACCCTGAAACCGGTGCAGAAGGGGCGCTCCTCGGCGATCTACGCCGCCGACGGCAGCCTGATCGGCTTCATCCGCTCGGAAAACATCCGCCAGCCGGTGCCCTGGAGGACGCTGCCGAAGGTGCTGAAGGACGCCACGGTCGCGATCGAGGACAAGAACTTCTACGAGCACGGCGCCCTCGACTACGAAGGCATCGTCCGCGCCGCCTGGAAGGACCTGCAGGCCGGCGCCGCGGTCCAGGGCGCCTCGACGATCACCCAGCAGCTGGTCCGCAACCTCTACATCTCGAACCCGCAGAACACGCTGGAGCGAAAGCTGAAGGAAGCGAAGCTCGCGGTCGAATTCGACGATAAACACACCAAGCAGTGGATCCTCAAGGAATACCTCAACACCGCTCCCTACGGGACGGTCGAAGGGCAGACCGCGGTCGGGGCCGAGGCGGCGGCGCAGACCTACTTCAGCAAGCCGGCCAAGGAGCTCAACCTGACCGAGGCGGCGCTGCTCGCGGGGCTGCCGCAGGCGCCCTCCGAATACAACCCGTTCCTCGACCCGAAAGCGGCCCTGAAGCGGCGCAACGAGGTCCTCGCGGCGATGGCCGAGGAGGGCTACATCACCCAGGCGGAATTCCGCGACGCCAGCACCCGCGGGCTCGGCACCGATCCCGGTAAGAAGTACCGGGAGATCAAGGACCAGTTCCTCTTCGACCTGGTCCAGAACGAACTGATCGAGCGCTACGGGATCAACACGGTCCGCAACGGCGGTCTCAAGGCCTACACGACGATCGACCCGGATCTGCAGCAGAAGGCCGAAGAAGCGGTCGAGAACTACTGCTACGTCTGCTACCCGGAAGGGGGGCCGGCGGCCGGCCTCGCCTCGGTCGACCCGGAGACCGGCGCGATCGTCGCCCTCGCCGCGACCGAAGGCTACGAAGACGAAGCCCAGTTCAACTACGCCTGGCAGGCGCACCGCCAGCCCGGCTCCTCGTTCAAGACGATCGTCCTCGCGGCGGCGGTGAAGGAGGGGATCGACCCCGGCAGCACCTACTACAGCGGCGCCTCGCCGATGACCCTGGAAATCCCGGGCGGCGGCACCTGGACCGTCAACAACTCCGAGGGCGACGGCGGCAGCACGATGTCGCTGGAATCGGCGACCTGGTCCTCGGTCAACACCATCTACGCCCAGCTCGACCTCGACGTCGGTCCCGAAGACGTGACCAAGGTGGCGCGGGAACTGGGAATCGAGGCGCCCCTGCAGTCGGTCCCGGCGGAGGGTCTCGGCGGTCTCGGGATCGGCGTCACGCCGCTGGAAATGGCCAGCGCCTACGCGACGATCGCCAACGGCGGCGTCCACCACGAGGCGACCGCGGTGAGCAAAGTCGTCTTCCCCGGCCGCGACCGCAAGGTCGACAACTTCGAGAAGGACGCCGGCGAGCGGGTCTTGAGCGAGGGCCAGGCCTACGAAGTGACCCGCATCCTCGAGGGCGTGATCACCCAGGGCACCGGCGCCGGCTACACCTACATGGGCTGCTCCGACGCCGCCGGCAAGACCGGCACCTCGGAGGAGCTCTCCGACGCCTGGTTCGTCGGCTACACGCCGCTCTACTCGACCGCGGTCTGGGTCGGCCATCCGACCTCGCGCGAATACACCGGCTACGGCGGCCCCACCGCCGGCCCGATCTGGGCCTCCTACATGTCGGCCGCCCACGAAGGCGAATGCCCCGAATTCGAGGAACCGGACTCGCCGGCCGAACTCGAAGGCCTCGACAGCGAACACACCTCCTCCTCGGGCTACGAAAGCTACGAAGGCGAAGAAACCTACGAAGGCTACGAAGAAGAAAGCGAAGAACCGACGAGCGACGGCGAGCCCGAAGGCAGCGAAGAGGAGGCCGAAGACAACGCCCCGGCCCCGGAACCCGAACCCACTCCGGCCCCGGAACCGACCCCCGCTCCCGCCCCCTCGCCCCCGCCGGGCGGCGGCGTCAGCGCCGGCTGATCAAGCGTGGGCGTGGGAGGGAGCCGGTGACCCTCCTCACTCGCATGCTCGCTGGATCGTCACCGGCTGACCGCGAGCCGCTCCGGGCGAGATGCGCAAAACGTTCGGAGGGCCACCGGCTCCCTCTGCGAGCGCCTTGAGTTTCGTGGTTCCTTTGTCGTCGTATGGGTGACAAAGGAACCAAGAAACGCTGCGCGGTCTACTCCCCGATCAGCTCGATCCGGTAGCCGCCGGGGTCACGGACGAAGCAGATG
>JALZHV010000058.1 GCA_030860625.1 Actinomycetota bacterium | reverse complement strand
CGCCACGCTCGCTGCGTCCTTGCCTGGCGACCCCTGGACCTCGTCAGGGAGGATTAGAAGGGGATGTCGTCTTCGCTGGCCGCGCCCGCGCCGGCCGGAGCGCCGCCGAAATCGGACATATCGGCCGGGACGTCGCTCTGCGGGGGGCTGAAGCCGCCACCGCCGTTGCCGTTGCCGCCCCCGGACCCGTCGCGCGAGCCGAGGAACTGGACGGTGTTGGCGATGATCTCGACGCTCTGGCGTTTGTTGCCGCCCTGGTCCTCCCACTCGCGCCAGTCGAGCCGGCCTTCGATCGCCACCGGGCGCCCCTTCGACAGGTAGCTGGCGCAGTTCTCGCCCTGCGCGCCCCAGACGGTGACGTCGAAGTAGTTGGGCTTGTCGACCCACTGGCCCGTCTGCCCGTCTTTGCGGCGGCTGTTGACCGCGATGCGGAGCTTGCAGACGGCGGTCCCGCTGCCGAGATGGCGCAGCTCCGGATCCCGGGTCAGGTTCCCGGTCACGACCACCACGTTCACGTTCGAAGCTGCCAAGTCACTCACTCCTCTGGATTCGCTTGTCTGTACTCCAGTCTAAGGAGGCAGACGGCGCGACTCTCCCCCCTGGAGAGGGGGTTTCCGCAAAACGCGGGGCCGGCGGAGGGCTACTCGTCCGCGTCGTCGCCGGAGTCGCCGCGGTCATCGCGGGCGCCCTGGGCGGTGCGCTCGCGCGGCCCGGGGGTGGCGGTGACGGCGGGGGGCACGATCACCGGCGTGCCGGGATCGACTTTGAAGATGCGGAAGCGGAGGACGCCGTCGGCGATCTTCAGGTTGTGGTCGAGCGTGTCGAGCAGGTCGCTCGGGGCCTCGAACCGCAACCAGCGGTAGTCGGCCTCGGTGCGGCGGTTGATTTCGTAGGCCATCTTCCGCAGGCCCCAGGAGTTCTCGTGTTTGAGGGTGCCGGAGGCCTCGATCTGCCCCCGGGCCTCTTGCGCCAGCGCGTCGCGCGCCGGGGCGTCAAGTTGGGGGTCCAGCATCAGGACCAGCTCGTATTCACGGGGTGCGGCCAAAACGGCGAAGGACTATAGCGGCGAGGTGCCGCCAACGCCCGGCCGCTCCGCCCCTAGCGCGGGGCGAACTCTTCCGAGCCGTCCCCGACGGGAGCGGGAGCGACCGGGGTGGGCGCCGGTGCGGGGGCAGGCGGCGGCGAGTAGGAAGGGGGTTCGGGCGCCGGCGGTGGGGGCGCCGGCGGTGCGCTCGGCACAGGCGGAGGGGGAGGCGGCACAGGCTCCTCTCGGCGCTTGTCCGGCCGCCGCGGCTTGCTGCTGATCGCATCGGTTGCCGCCGCTCCGGTGCGCCTCGGCTTCGACCTCTTCCTCGGCCGCTCCGGCGTGGGCTCCGGGTCTAGGGGAGGCGTGGGAGCGACTTGGGGCAGGCCCACGTCTTCGGCGAGCGGCGGCGGTTGCGGTGGCTTCAGCAGGGCCGGCAGCGCCTGCAGCGCGATCAAGGTGGCGACGGCGATCGCCGCGACCTTTGCCGCACCCGCCCATCTGACTCGAACTCCGCGCACCCCCTCTTAAGGCTGGGCGGCGGCAGTTTCTCCCCCCTGCGGCGTCGCTAGGCGACCGACTGGCGCATCGCCTCGATGTCCCGCAGCTGGTCGTCGACCCAGTCGCCGGGGCTGTGGGAGAAGATGATTTGCCGCAGGGCGTCGGCCCACTGGCGCTTGCGCTCGGGGTCCATCGTCAGCGCCCGGTGGATCGCATCGGCCTGCTCCTGGATGTCGAAGGGGTTGACCGAGAGCACGTAGTCGAGCAGCTCCTCGTGGGAGCCGGTGTTCTCCGAGAGCATCAGCACCCCGTCGCGGGTGTTGACCGCCGGCGCCTCCTTGGCGACCAGGTTCATCCCGTCGAAGATCGAGTTGACCATCAGCAGGTCGAAGTGCTTGTAGCGGGCGACCGCGTCGTAGAAGTTCTCGTAGATCTTCAGGTCGATCGGCATCCAGTCGGTGGTGCCGTGGCGGTGGTTGACGACCGCGACCAGCGCCTCGATCCGTTCCAGGTACTCGGCGTACTCGGGCACGTCCTGCCGCGAGGGCTGCAGGTGGGCGATGAAGGTGACCTTTTCGCGGAACTCGGGATGCTGGGTGAGGAAGGTGTCGAAGGCGGTGAAGCCGCGCAGCACGTTCTTCGAGAGGTCGGCCCGGTCGACCCGGATGATCAGGTGCTCGCGCCGCCGTTCCAGCACCTCGCGCTCGGCCTCGGCCACCTCCGGCGAGGCCGCCGCCCGCTCCAGCCGCTGCGCGTCGATCCCCAGCGGGTAGGCGCGGGCAAGGGTCTTGTGGCCGGCGCGGCGCACCTCCGCCGCGTGGTAGTCGACCTCGACGTCCTCGAGCAGTTCGTCGCAGCAGCGGAGGAAGTTGATGCAGTAGGCGTGGGTGTGGAAGCCGATGATGTCGTTGGCGAGCATCCCCTCGAAGATCGCCTCGCGGATCCGCCGCGGCAGGATCCGCCAGCTGTCCGGCTGCGACCAGGGGATGTGGACGAAGTGGTGGAGGAAGGCGTCGGGACGGGAGTCGCGGATCATCCCCGGGGCGGTGTAGAGGTGGTAGTCGTGCAGCATCACCAGCGGCTGCTCCTGCCCCTCGATCTCGGCGAGGACGGCTTCGGCGATGTCCCGGTTGACCGCCTGGTAGCCGTGGTCCCAGGCGTCGAGCTCCTGCTGGCGGATGTCCGGCGCGTTGGAGAGGTCCCAGAGGTAGTGCTGGATGAACCAGAGGATCGGGTTCGCGATCACGTTGTAGAAGCGGTCGTAGGCGGCCGGGTCGCTGCCGACCAGGCGCACGCGGTACTCGATCCCGTCCAGCTCCTGCTCGATCGGCCCGCCCGCCTCCTCGGAGGCGGCGACGTCTTCGTCGGTCATCGCCGAGGCGATCCAGAGCGCGTCGCGGTGGGAGACGAGCCCCGAGAGCGCCGTGACCAAGCCGCCGCCGCCGCGCCGGACCGTGCGCTCCCCGTCCTCGCCGCGCTCGAACTGGAGCGGCCCCCGGTTCGAGACGATGATCAGCGGCGACGAGCTCACGTCGCAGAGACTAGAGAGGTCAGCTCTCGACGTCGCCGAGGAGCACGAGCCAGTCGCGCAGCAGGCGCGGGGTGAGGAAGTTGCGCCTGGCGTGCTCCTTGCCCCGGCGGCCGAGGTTCTTGCCGAGCTCGGGGTCGCGGAGGATCTCGACGCAGCGCTCCGCGCACTGCTCGGCCGAGTCGACGAGGAAGCCGCCGACGCCGTCCTCGATCTGCAGCGGGATGCCGCCGACGTTGCCGCCGATCGTCGGCCGCCCCTTCCAGAGCGCCTCGGTCACGGTCAGGCCGAAGCCCTCGCGGATCGACTTCTGCAGGCAGATGTCCGACTGCGACTGGAAGGCGTTGACCTCGATCGCGCCGACGTTGTTGAGGTTGCTGAGGATTTTGATGTCCTGGTCGCCGTCGGCGTATTCGAAGGTCTTCTGGAAGTACTCCATCCCCTCGGGGTCGTCGGTGGCCATCGAGCCGACCATCGCCAGCTGCACCTCCGGCATCTCCGCGGTCACCTGGCGATAGGCGTCGATGACGCCGATCGGGTCCTTCCACGGGTCGAAGCGGGAGACCTGGGTGATCAGCGGCCGGTCGACGTCGATCCCGAACTGGCGGCAGACGAAGGCCGCGTCTTCGGGCGAGAAGGCCATGTTCTTCGGCGAGAGCGGATCGATCGCCGGCGGCATGATCCGCACCGCGTCGCGGTGCGCCCCCATCCCGTCGGGGACGTAGTCCTCCAGGTGCCAGACGCTCGCGTCGTACTCTTCGATCATCGGCAGCAGGCGGGCGATCGGGGCCGGGTTCGGCGTCGAGAGGTCGATGTGGCAGCGCCAGATCCACTTGTCGCCCTTCGCCCTCGCGCCGCGGAGCAGACCGATCGGCTGGGGGTCGTGGACGATCACCGCGTCCCACTCGCCCTGCAGGCCCTCGGCGTTGATCTGGTTGATCTCGTCGAAGATCTCCCACTGCTCGTCGCTGAGCGTCTCCTCGGCGCCCTGCAGCGAGTTGTGGAGGAGCTTGGTCGCGTTGTAGAACTCTTCTTTGCCGAAGATCACGTGCCAGTGCGCGTCGAGGCCGACGTCGCGCATCAGCGGCACCAGCGTGTAGAGGATCTCGGAGACGCCGCCGCCGAAGGCGGTGGCGCTGACGTGCAGAACCCGCTTGCCCTTGAGGGGCTCCGACAGCTCCCGGATCTGTTCCGTCAGATCTTTGCCGACGATGTGGGTGTAGTCGGTGAGGGTCTTGTGGCCGAGTGCGACTTCCTGAAGCAAGCCCGGAGTTCTACACGCCTTGGCGGCGACATGAAGTCAGGCCATGTAAAGCGGTGCGCTAGCGGGAGGAGGGCTCGTCCGGCCGCTTGCCCAGGGTGAGCTCGACCTGCTCGCGCTCGCCGTCGCGGAGGATCGTCAGCGTCACCTCTTCGCCCGGCGCGTGGGTGGCGATGAAGAGGGCGAGGTCGTCGGGCCCGCGGACGTCACGGCCCTCCACCTGGAGGATCACGTCGCCACCGGTGCGGTACTGGACCGCCTGGAAGCGCAGCCGCTCGTCGCCGTCGCGGAGGCCGGCCTCCTCCGCCGGACCGCCGGGGACGACTTCGGAGATCAGCCCGCCGAAGGTCGTGTCGAGGTCGAGCTTGCGGGCGAGCTGGGGGTAGAGCGACTGGCTGGAGACGCCCATGTAGGCGTACTCGGCTTCGCCGTCCTCGCGCAGCTGGTCGACCGAGCGCTTGATCGAGGAGACCGGGACCGCGAAGCCGACCCCGTCGTTGGCGCCGGAGCTGGTCTCGATCTGCTGGTTGATCCCGATCACGCGGGCGGCGGCGTCGAGCAGCGGCCCGCCCGAGTTGCCGGGGTTGATCGAGGCGTCGGTCTGGATCGCGCCGGCGATTTCGAAGTCGGTGAGGGAGCGGACCGCGCGGTCGGTGGCGGAGACGACGCCGACCGAGAGCGACTGCTGCTCGCCGAAGGGGCTGCCGATCGCGGCGACCGGCTGGCCGACGTGCAGTTTGCGGTCGTCGCCGAGCTCGAGCGGGTGCAGGTCCAGGTCGCCCGGCTCGATCCGCAGCAGGGCGACGTCGACGAAGGGGTCGAAGCCGACGATCTCGGCGGGGACGACGTTGTGGTCGGGGAACTCGACGTAGACCTGTTCGGCCCGCTCGCGGTCGTCGCCGGATTCGTCGGTGACGACGTGGGCGTTGGTGACGATCTCGCCCTCCTCGTTGAGGACGAAGCCGGAGCCTTCGGCGGCGCCCGCGTCGAAGACGGAGCGGATCGTGACCACGCCCGGCGCCGCCTCGGTGTAGACGCTGCTGGCGTCGAAGCCGGGGCTGGCGGTCTCGACGATCACCTGGGGTTCGGGTTCCGCGCTGACGCCGCTCCCTCCCGCCGCGCCCGTGCCGGAGTCTCCCTCCGAGCCGCAGCCGGCGAGCAGGCCGAGGCAGAGCGCCAGCGCGGCGAGGAGGCTGCGCGCCCTCACGCGGCTGCCTCGACGGCGGGCTGGGAAGTGGGCGGCGCGGTCAGCTCGCCGCGCCCCGGCGGCAGGTCCAGGGTGAAGGCGGTGAAGCGGCGGCTGGAGGCGATCGTGATCTCCCCCTCCATCCGCTGCGCGAGCTCGGTCGCGATCGCCAGGCCGAGGCCGGAGCCGCCGGCCGAGTCGGCGGTGTAGAAGCGCTCGAAGATCCGCTTCTGGGCGCGCTGGGGGATGCCCGGCCCCGCGTCGGAGACGGTCAGCTCGGCACGGCCGTTGGCGGAATAGGTGGTCACGGTGACGTCGGTGCCCTCGGGGGTGTGGGTGAGGGCGTTGTCAAGCAGGATACGAATGATCTGCCGCACCCGATCAGGGTCGCCCAGCGCGACCGCCGGCTGGGCGGGCGTGCGCAGCTGCAGCCGCGAGCCGCGCAGTTCGGCCCGGGCGCCGAACTCCTTCGTCACCTCGCGGGCCAGCGCGGTGAGGTCGACGGCGCGGGCGCGCATCACCACCGCCCCGGCGTCGAGCTGGGAGAGGTCGAGGAGGTCGGTGGTCAGCTTCGTCAGCCGCTCGATCTGCTGGCGCATCGTCCGCACGAACTCGGCCCGCTCCTCCGGGCTCGGGTCCTCCTCTTCGAGCAGCTCGACGAAGCCGCCGAGGCTGAAGATCGGCGTCCGCAGCTCGTGCGAGGCGTTGGCGATGAACTGCTTGCGGGCGCTGTCGAGCTCGGCCAGGCGCCGCTGCATTTCGTTGAAGGTGCGGGCGAGCTGCCCCAGCTCGCCGACCGAGGCGACCGGGATCGTCGTTTCGAAGTTGCCGTCGGCGACCTTGCGCGCGGCTTCCTGCAGGCGCTGGATGTTGTTGTTGGCGGCGCGCGTGTAATAGAGGCCGATCGCGCCGGCGATCGCGGCCGCGATCAGGCCGCCGGTGAGGATCTGCAGCTTGACCCCTTCGTCGCCGCTGGCGGCGCCGCCGATCGCCACCGCATAGACGTAGACGACCGCGGTCGCGCCGACCGCGATCGCGATCGAGATCAGGGTGATCCGGCTCGCGAGGTCGCCGAGCCGCAGCCGCCGCACCGCGCTACTCCCGGAAGCGGTAGCCGACGCCGCGCACGGTGAAGAGGTACTCGGGCTCTTTCGGGTCGCGCTCGAGCTTCTCGCGCAGGTGGCGGATGTGGACGTCGATGGTGCGCGGGTCGCGGTAGGCGGAGTCGCCCCAGACGTGCTCGAGCAGCGTCTCGCGGGTGAGGACGCGGCCGGGGGAGCGGGCGAGGGCGCCGAGGATTTCGAACTCGACGTAGGTGACCCCGACCTCCTCGCCGCCGAGGGTGACCATGCGGCGGTCGAAGTCGATCTTCAGCTCACCGGCCTCGACCGCCCCGGTGGCGGCCGTCTCGCCGCCCATCCGCGAGCGCCGCAGCGCCGCTTTCACGCGGCTGCGGAACTCGCGCATCGAGAAGGGCTTGGTGATGTAGTCGTCGGCGCCGACCTCGAGGCCCGCGACCTTGTCGGTCTCGCTGCCTTTGGCGGTGAGCATGATGATCGGCACCTGGCTGCGCGAGCGCAGCTGGCGGCAGACTTCGACCCCGCCCATGCGGGGCAGCATCACGTCGAGGATGACCAGGTCGAAGCGGCCTTCCTCGAAGCGGCGGATCGCTTCGTGCCCGTCCAGAGCCGAGGTGACGTGGTAGCCGTCCTTGCGCAGGGGGTAGCTCAGAAGCGTCTGGATCGACTGCTCGTCGTCGACGAGGAGGATGCGGGTGGCTCCGTTGGGCACTTGCCAAAGGGTAGTGACCGCCCCACATTGGACGCATGTGCGAGTACTAAGAACTAAGGATCTTGGGTACCCAGTCGATAATGACCGCGAAGGCTATGCAACCCAACGAACTGAAATCACTGGTCGAAACCGGCAGCTACAAGCCGGACCCCGCGCAGGTCGCCGCCGCGATGCTGCAACGGCAGGGTCTGCGCGAGCTGCTGATGGGGATTCACGCTACGGCCCCTCGAAATGGTCATAGCCCCGCCTCTCCAGTAGCCCACCACCGGGCAGCCTGATCTCGACCCCCTCCCCTTCCCCTGCCTCCCCGATCGGGGTCAGGACGGTTTCCCCCGCCTCCTCGACGGCGCGCGAAGCCGCCTCCAGCCCCTCGGCGGGAAGCGCGGCGAGGAGCTCGTAGTCCTCGCCGTACGTCCAGAACGGCTCCGGCCCGACCTCGTCGATCCGGGCCGCCAGGGGGAG
>JALZHV010000348.1 GCA_030860625.1 Actinomycetota bacterium | reverse complement strand
GCCTCCAGCAGCCAGCCGGTCCCGCAGCCGACGTCGAGGACCTCGCCCTCGCCGAGCGCTCCGCCTCCCAGCTCCAGCACGGCCGCCAGCAGCTCGGCCCGGATCGCCGCGTTGCCCGGGTTGCCGGCGGCCCACTTGCGGCGCTTGCGCGGATCCTCGCGGTAGCGCCCGAAGGCGCGCTCGAGCTCGCCGAGGTCGGCCGGATCAGGCAGCGGCTGCCGCTTCCCGCGCCTGCGCGAGCACCTCGCACACGGTCTCGACGACCAGCTCGACCTGCCACTGCTCCATCTGCGGGTAGAGCGGCAGGGTGACGCAGCGGCGGCCGTACTCCTCGGTGTTCGGCAGCCGCACGGTCGGCTGGGCGTGGACGCCGCTGCGGTGCAGGAGCGGGTAGTGGACGCTGGTCTGCACCCCCCGTTCCGCCACCGCCTGGCGGAACCAGTCGCGGTCCACGGCCGGGTCGAGGACGGCGGTGAAGAGGCAGTAGCTCGAGCGCTCCCCGGCCGGCGGCGGCGCGGTCGGCTCGATCAGCTCGTGCTCGGCGAACGCCTCGCGGTAGAAGGCGTCGACCGCCTCCCGGCGCCGGTTGTCGGCGTCGAGCCGCTGCAGGCGGCTGTGGACGAGCGCCGCCCGCGGGTCGTCGAAGCGGTAGTTGAAACCGAGCGCGCCGAGCTCGTAGACGGGGGCGGACTGGTGGTGGCGCTGCCAGATCTGCGAGCCGAGGCCGTGCCAGCTGAGGCTCCCCGCCCGCTCCGCCAGCTCGCTGCTGGCGGTGACGAGCATCCCGCCCTCGCCGATGCCGAGGTTCTTGCTGGCCGAGAAGCTGAAGACGCCCGCGGTCCCAAAGGTCCCGGCGTGGCGGCCCTGCAGCCAGGACCCGGCCGCGTGGGCGGCGTCCTCGATCAGGACCAGCCCCCGCGCCCGCGCCAGCTCGACGATCTCGATCGTCTCGCCGAGGTGGCCGCCGTAGTGCATCGTGACGATGCCGCTGGTGCGCTCGTCGATCGCCGCGGCGACGGCTTCGGCCGAGAGCCACGGTTCGGTGGGGCCGGCGATGTCGGCGAAGCGGGGGGTGGCGCCGACGTGGACGGCGGCGCTGACCGTCGAGGTGAAGGTGAGCGAGGGGACGATCACCTGATCGCCGGGGCCGAGGCCGGCCGCCAGGCAGGCGAGGTGGAGGCCGGCGCTGCAGCTGCTGACCGCGACCGCGTGGCCGGCGCCGGTGTACGCGCAGAAGGCTTCTTCGAGCCGAGCGGTCTCCGGGCCAGGGCTGACCCAGCCGGAGCGGTAGGCCTCCAGCATCGCCGCCAACTCCCCCTCCTGGAAATTCGGCTGGCAGAGAGGTACTCGCCAGTTCACAATGCCCCCCAATCTTGCCGGCTGCCGGTCAAAAGCGTATCGTCTAATTCATCGGTTCGAGGGTGGGGGCGCCTGAATATCTATGAAGGTTGAGAATCTGTCACCGGGCAAGCGGGCGTTCGATCTACTCGTCCTCGTCGTGCTGCTTCCCTTCGCTCTACCCGTGGCGTTGCTGATCGCAATCGCGGTCTTCCTCGACTCTCCGGGGCCGGTGTTCTACCGGGCGAAGCGGATCGGCGGCGGCGGGAGGGAGTTCGAGATGCTGAAGTTCCGGACGATGCGGATCGGCATGGCCGGCCACTCGCTCGCCGGGGCGGGGGACGCGCGGATCACCCCGGTCGGCCACTTCCTCCGCAAGACCCGGCTCGACGAGCTGCCGCAGCTCTGGAACGTCCTCCGCGGCCAGATGAGCATCGTCGGCCCGCGCCCCGAGCTGGAGGAGTTCGTCGCCCTTCACGCCGATGACTACCGCGAGATCCTCTCGGTGCCGCCGGGGATCACCGGCCCGACCCAGCTGCGCTACGCCGGCATGGAGGCGGGCCTGCTCAGCCTCCACGCCGACCCCGAGGCCTTCTACCGCGACTCCTTGCTCCCCGACAAGGTCGCGCTCGACCTCGCCTACGCTCGCTCGCACTCGCTCTGGCGCGACTTCTTCGTCGTCTGCCAGACGCTCGCCCTGCCGCTGGTCTTGCTGCGGCAGCGGGCGCGGGAGGAGGGGGAGCCCGCGATGGCGACGCGCTCGGTCGCCTACGCCGGCTTCTTCGTGGTCGCCGCGGCGCTGCTGCCGGTCGTCTTCGCCCTGGGACTGGGATCGCCCCGCTGAACCGCAGCGGCGGGCGTTGCTGATGGGAGGGCCGATCTCCGTCGGGGTGGTGGGAGTGGGCTACTGGGGCGCCAACGTCGCCCGCAACCTCGACGCCCTCGAGGGCTGCGAGCTGGCCTGGTGCTGCGATTCCGACCCGGCCCGGCTCGAGCCGCTGTGCGAGCGCTTCCCCGCTGCCCGCCTCACCGCCGACCTCGAGGAGCTGCTCGCCGACGGGGGGCTCGACGCGGTCGCGGTGGCGACGCCGGTCGCCGACCACGCGGCGACGGCGCGGCGGGTGCTGGAGGCGGGCAAGCACTGCTTCGTCGAGAAGCCGCTGGCC
>JALZHV010000057.1 GCA_030860625.1 Actinomycetota bacterium | reverse complement strand
CTTCAAGGGCGTCAAAGAGTGAGATCAGTACTGCGTCAACACAGGCGGCGTGGAAGGCGAGGTTGTACGGCCGGGGAATCTCCCGAATGCTGCTTTTCGCCAGGGCCTCCGGGGCTTCCAGTCCCGCACGGTCGACCTGAAAGCAGCCGCGGACCATGTCGGTGAGGAACAATGCCTGGTGGGTTGACTCGTGGACGATCGCGTCGGCGAAGTGATGCAGCTTCCAGTTGTCGAAGGGGCTGATCCAGAAGACCGTTCCGAGAGTGTTTCTGAGACTGGTCTGGCCCTCTTGGTCGGGGAACTCGGCGAAGACGAAGTGACCGACGAGCACGCGGACGGAATCCAAGAACTCGGGGGCTCGGTCTTGGAGCATCCTCCAAGCCGCTTGAAAGCGTTCGCGGGTATAGGCGGCTTTTTCTGAATCGAGCCGCAGCTCGTTCGGCTCGATCTCAGCGGAAAGGAGGTAGCGCAACGCCGCCGCCGTCCCTGGCTCAGCGGGATCGAAGTGCAAGGAGGGAGGAGTTCCTTCGCTCGGTAGTTCGAACGGCTGTGCCTGCACGCTGGCAACGGCGGCCCAGTAGGCCGGGCCAATGTCAACGCCCTCACCAGCGCCCGAATTTGCGGCTTGGATCAGGCTGCGAGCGTCTGCCGTAACTCTCTCGGACCTGAAGTAGGAAGGGATCGGCACCCTTTGATGCTTCCCGTCAGGGGATTCCTCCTGAGGCTGGCGAGTATCAAGCGACGCTGAGCTGGATCTGGCTGAGAATCCGCTGTCCGTTCGCATTCAGGTACCCCTCCTTTTGCGTCATCTCCTCCACGCTGGGCTTTAATCCCTCCTCCAAGGGCTGGACACGCTCGGGGCGGTCGAGGTGCCGGTACAGGTCGAGCAGCGCGGCGGCGACACAAGCGGCATGAAAGGAAGCGTCAAACGGCCGTCTTTCCCGACGAATCGCGCTTACTACTCGAGCGTCCTCCTCAAGCATCTCCGCAGCTTCCACGGTGTAGACCCCGTGGACCATCTCCTCGAGAAACAGGGCTTGGTGAACGCTCTCGTGGTACACGGCCTCTGCGTAGTCGACATCCTCCCACCTGTTGGGCGGACTCAGCCACACGCAACCCAGCATGTCCGCCGTGCTCGCCCCGCCGAACCCGGTTTTGGCGGCAAAGAAAATCCGGGCAACCAAGGCAGCCACCATTGCTGGAATCTCATTGTCGAACTCCGCCAGGAGATCGAAGCCCTGCGAGAGCCGCTGCTCGATGCGGTGGCGTGATTCACCCTCGAAGACATGCGTCGCCTGGATCGTTTCGCCTTCGAGGAAGTGTTCGACGATGCTTCGATCGTCGGGATGATCAAATTCAAAGACGCTCTTCGGCGCCTCCTCGATGTCATCGAGGCGGATCTGGCGAGGTTGGATGCGATTGAGGGCTTCGAAGTAGGCGAAGTCTCCTCCGCTCGTGCTCGTTGCTGCGACCAAGGCCCGAATGCTTTCCGCAACCCGAGCCGGCTCTGCGAAGGCGAGGCCGCTCATCTCAGCGAAGCCGGTCGAGGTGCTGGTCGACTTCTTCACTCAGCTCTTCGAGGTTCGATAGGCCGTTCTCGGTTACGTAGTCGGTTCGGGCCAGCAGTTCATCCGCGGTGCTCCGCGTGGACTCGAGGTATTCCCGAGCTTTCTCCTCTAGTCCACGGACGATGTAGAACTGCGCGATCACATGGGCTACGAAGGCTGAGTGGTAGGCCTTGTCATAGGGACGACGACGCTTGAGGATCGTGCTGGTAACGAGCGCATCGGGAGTAGACATCTCCTCGATCGAGAACTTGGCAAAGATGGTGTTGACCATCTCATCGAGGAACAGGCACTGGTGGACGTACTCATGAACCATGTTCTCGACATAGGTATCGATGGTCCAGTCGTCGGCAGGATCCAGCCAAATGGGTCCAGTCAGGGCTGAGATGCTGCCGCCTTCCAGCTTTGGCCTTCGCGCAAAGATGAAGCCCGCGACGACGGTCTGAAGATTGCGATGGAGATCGGGATCTAGAACGGCGATCTCATCCAGTGCTTCACTTGCCTCCCGATGGATTCGCTCTTGATCTGCCGGCTCAAATCGCCATTCCGGCGGAAGGGGATCACTGTCGAGGAGCTCCTTCAATGCTGCTTCGCTTTCCGGACCATCGCCGAAGTCAAGAACGAAGTCCGCCTCCGTCATCGTCTTCGGGAATCGGTGGCTCTGGATGTCGTTAAGGGCATTCAGGTAGTGCCGGCGGACCGCGAGCAGGTCATCAGGTGGGTCGACGGGCAGTGACGCAGAGGCGAAACGGGCTACGGCCCATGCGTTAGCGGGTACGCACGGAGGTTGTATGACTGAGGGGCCGAAGGTGACCTTTCCCTCGGTTTGGCTGAGCGTGCTCACGGTTGCTCCTCGTGTTGAAGTTCTTGACCCGAGGGACGCGTATAGGCCCCTCGGGTCTGAGGCGAGGCGTTCAGTCCTCCTGGTCGTCCTCGTCTTCGTGAATGTGCATGTTGCGGCGATTCGCAGCGTGCAGCTCGTGCTCTTTGACGAAGCGAGCGATGTTCTGCGAGACGGTGTCCTCCTGGGGAGTATCCGCCCCGGTCTCCACCGCAGTGTCCATCGGTTCCATGTCGATCTCCTCAAATTCCCGTGCCTGGTAAAAGGCGCGAGTTCGCTTTCAGTACCCGGGAATACTTGAAGAGTATTTAACCACAAAACTTCCGTACTATTCAAATGAGAATGCCTCGAGTTCCCAAAAAGCAGAAGAAGCGCAGGCAGTTTCTTCTGCTGCGGGAGCGCGGAGTCGCCACCGTGGTGCTTGCCTCCTTCGCTGCCCGGCTGCCGCTCTCGATGATGGGCTTGGCGACGATCTTCTTCGTCCAGGAGGAAGCGGGATCGGTGGCGGTTGCCGGCTTTGCGGTAGCGGCGTTCTCATTGATGGCGGGGATCGGGGCGCCGCTGCGCGGCCGACTGGTGGATCGACGCGGGATCCGAGGGGGTCTCCTCCCACTGGCGTTCGCCCACGCCCTGGCGACCGGAGCGCTGCTGCCTGCCGCTCAACTGCCGGGAGCAGACGTGCTTTTGGTCATCGTCGCCGGCCTGGGGGGCGCCACCGCGCCTCCCGTGAACGCGGCGATGCGGGCGCTCTGGCCTTCCCTGGTTCCCCCGGATGACCTCGATGCCGCCTACGGCCTCGAGGCGGTGCTGCAGGAGGCGTCTTACATCGCGGGACCGCTCATCGCCGGCGCCCTCATCGCCCTCGTCTCGGTCAGTGCGCCGATCGTGTTGTCCGCGGCTCTCGTCGCCGTAGGAGGACTTCTGTTCTCCTCGCACCCGGCTGCCTCCCGTCTTTCGACGGCTTCCAAGGGGGCTGTCTCGGCCCTTCGCGTTCCAGGCGTGAAGGTGCTGGTGGCGTCGCTTGGGCTGGGGGCGGTCGCCCTCGGCATCCTCGAGGTGGCGATCCCGGTGTTCGGCGAGGATCACGGGTCCGCCGCAAGCGCAGGCTTGCTGATCTCGGCGATGTCGCTGGCAAGCCTCGTGGGAGGGGTCTGGTACGCGATGCGTCAGTGGAGAGGCCCTGCGGTGACCCGTTTCATAGCTGCCTCGACGATTGCCACCCTTGGCTACGCGGCGATGGTCCTCGCCGCCTCGCCTGAGTACCTGGCGGTGGGGCTGCTGGTATTCGGCGCCACGCTGGCCCCGGGCCTTGCTGCCGTGTACTCGATTCTCGACGACGTGGCGCCGAAGGGCTCAGCGGTTGAATCGCTTACCTGGATCACCACGGCCAGCGCCGGCGGCGCCGCCCTCGGCGCGGTGGTGGCGGGCTTGGCGATCGACTGGTCGGGCATCGAAGCGGCGCTGGCGCTCGGAACGTTGGCGATGGCGATAGCCACCGGCCTGCCGATCCTCTACCGCGGCTATCTAGAAGCTCCGGACGAGGAGCAAGAGCTGCGCGACGGTCTCCGGGAGAGGGGCACTGCCCTCCCCCGGAGCACCGGCGGGGTCAGCCCCCCTTGATGTCCTTCAGGGACTCGTCCTCGGGTTCGTAGGCCGGGTCCTCGGTGAGATCGTCGGGGGGCGGGGTTCGGCCGTCCTCCTGGTCGCCGGGGTCGCCCTCCGGCGGCAGGGTCGGGGACTGCTTGTCGGACTCCTGGCCCTGCTGCTCGTCCTGCTCTTCGGTCCCTTCCTGTTTCACCTGGTCCTCGGTCATGGCGTCATCGCGTCCTTTGCTTTGCGGAGGATCCCGCCTTTGGCGGGGATCGGGGTGTTGTGGAGCTCGGGCCGAGCCTCGGCCGGAGCCAGTTTCGGCACCTCGCCCATCGGCTCCGCCTCCCTTACCCCGAATTCACCGTGCGAGTCCACCGAGCTGCCGCTGGTCCAGCGGGCGTCCTTCGGGATCTCGCCGTCGGAGTGGACGAAGAAGTCGTAGGCGAACTCCTGCGCTTCCTGCTCGCGCGGGAAGTCGGGCGGGACCGGCATCCCCATGTCCTTCTGCTCCTCCAGCACCGCCATCCACTGGTTCTGGTGCATGGTGTCGCGGGCGATCAGGAACCCGAGCATCTCCTTCATCCCCGGGTCGTCGGTCATCTCCCAGAGCCGGGTGGCGAGCAGCCGGCCGCTGGCCTCGGCGTGGACGTTGGCGTGCATGTCGGAGCCGACGTTGCCGGTCGCGACGACCCAGGAGCCGTTGAACGGGTTGCCGTTGGCGTCGGCCGGCATCGCCGCCAGCCCGGCCGAGAGCACGTGGCGCGGGTCCTCGCCGCCGAGCACCGCTTCGACGGCGCCGTTGCCGCCGGCGACTTCCTCCTGCAGCTTCGCCGGCGCCCCCTCGAGGTTCAGCGCCACCGCGGTGGCGAGCATCTCGATGTGGCCGATCTCCTCGGTGCCGGTGTTGAGGAGCATGTCTTTGTAGCGGTCGGGGCCGCGGAAGCCCCAGCCCTGGAACAGGTACTGGAGGCAGACGCGGATCTCGCCCTCGACGCCGCCGATCGCCTGCTGCAGCATCTTGGCGAAGATCGGGTTCGGTTCGTCCACCCGCACTTTGTAGGCGAGCTGTTTGGTGTGCCTGAACATGAGGTTCCTTTCGGTGACTGGTTTTTGGATCTGGCGAGCGGCGGGAGGCCGTGGCCTCCGCGCTGGTGGTTCGATCTCGAGACCCGCCGATCCGCTCTCTCGACCGCGTCTGGTCCGAGACGTTCCGGGGGTGAAGCGAAGCGCCGGAACTGAGATTCCGACCCTGGAGGGCGTCTACCCCAGGGTCGAGATCCCAATCACTCGCCGTCGCCCTGGCGCTCCAGGTAGAAGAGCTCCGCGCAGACGTCTTCGTCGGCGTCGAGACCGCTGATGAAGGCGCGCACCTTGCGTCCCGTCACCCTCTCGATCACCCCGCGGAACTTCTCCGAGGTCGCGGCCTGGAAGTACATCCGCGTGTCCCGCAGGCGCTGGTGCTCGCCCATCTCGACGAGGCGGCGCTCGGCCGGGGTGAAGGTGTTTTCCAGCGTGCAGATCACGACGTCGGGTCCCGCAAACTCGGTGCGGGCCTTGGTCGGGCCGCGCCCGAACAGCTCCTTGTAGAGGCGAACCATCTCGCGCGAGATCTCGGCGCGGACTGAGTCGTGGGCGGTGCCGTTGCCGTCTCTCCTCTCGTCTTGCTGTGGTTGTAGCTCTTCCATGACCTGTTTTTACCCTCAGGAACGAGGGATTTATCCAGGCGTGGGGCGGGTAGGATCGCTCCTATGAGCGACGCCCCAGGGGACAAGCGCTCGCACCAGTCACCCCAGGTCACGATCACGCCTTACCCCGACGGGCCCTACCTGGTCCGGGGGGACTTCGTCGTGCAGGACCAGGAGGGCAACGAGTTGCCGCTGGAGCGGCGCACGATCGCGCTTTGCCGCTGCGGCAAGTCGCGGATGCGCCCCTTCTGCGACGGCACCCACAAACTGATCGGGTTCGAAGCCCCGAGCGCGGCAGAGCCATGGCCGGCCGACTGATAGAGCTGCCCCGTCCGCGCGGGCCGCTCAGCGAGTGGCTGTTCGCGACGCTGGCGGCGACGCCGGGGGAGAGGGTCGGGACGCCGCCGCTGGTCGAGTCGAGCGACCCGCTCGCCGACGAGGACCTGCAACTGGCCCTCTACGTCGCCTACGAGCTGCACTACACCGCGATCCGCGGCGTCGACGAAGCCTGGGAGTGGTCGCCGGCGCTGCTCCGCTTCCGGGCGGCGCTGGAGCGCCCCTTCGAGGACGCGGTCGCCGAGCTCGTCCCCGCGGCCGAGCCGGAGGAGCTCGACTCGGTCGGCGAATCGCTGCAGCGGATCGTCGCCGAGGACCCCGGCCCGCCGCTCTCCCGCTACATGGAGACGCAGGGCACGCGCGAGCAGATGATCGAGCACGTCGTCCACCGCTCCGCCTACCAGCTGAAGGAGTCCGACCCGCACTCCTGGGCGATCCCGCGCCTCTCGCCGCGGCCGAAGGCGGCGCTGCTGGAGGTGCAGGCCGACGAGTACGGCGGCGGGCGGGCCGAGCGGATGCACTCGGTCCTGTTCGCGAAGACGATGCGGGCGCTCGGCCTCGACGACGCCTACGGCCGCTACCTCGACCTCTGGCCGGCGGCGACGCTGGCGACGGTCAATCTGATGACCGGCTTCGGACTGCACCGCCGCCGCCGCGGGGCCTTGGTCGGCCACCTCGCCGGCTTCGAGATGACCTCCTCGATCCCCAATCGCCGCTACGGCAACGCCCTGCGGCGGCTCGGCTACGACCGCGAGGCGACCCACTTCTACGACGAGCACGTCGAGGCCGACGCCGTGCACGAGAACATCGCCGCCTGGGACCTGGCCGGCGGCCTCGCCGCCGACGAGCCCGAGGTCGCCGCCGACATCCTCTTCGGCGCCCGGGCGCTGCTGCAGATCGAGGCGAAGTGGGCGACCCACCTGATGGATTCCTGGGAGCGGGGGGAGACGTCGCTGCGCGCTCCCCTGGTCCCGATCGCCGCGTGACCGAGCCGCTCGACCTCTCATACGTGGTGCCGATCCGCTGGGCGGACGGCGAGCAGCGCGACGAGCTCGCCGCCTACCTGGCCGAGATCGCCCCCCACTGCGCCGAGACGATCGTCGTCGACGGCTCCGACCCCGAGGTCTTCGCCGCCAACGGCGCCGCCTTCGGCGAGCGCGTCACCCACGTCCCCCCGGCCGCGGGTGAGACCTGGCTGATGGGGAAAGTCTCCGGCGTGCGGACCGGGGTCGAGCTCGCTTCCCGCGAGCGGGTCGTGATCGCCGACGACGACGTCCGCTACGAGCTCGATAGCCTGCGCCGCGCGGCGGAGCTGCTCGACCGCTACGACCTGGTGCGGCCGCAGAACTACTTCAGCGAGCTCCCCTGGCACGCTCGCTGGGATACCGCGCGGACGCTGCTCAACCGCAGTTTCGGCCGCGACTATCCGGGCACCCTGGCGGTGCGGCGCTCGCGGATGCTGGCGATGGGCCTCTACGACGGCGACGTCCTCTTCGAGAACCTGGAGCTGATCCGCACCGTGCGCGCCCACGGCGGCACCACGGTCTCGCCGCTCGACCTCTACGTCGCCCGGGTCCCGCCCTCGTCCGCGCACTTCTGGGGCCAGCGCACCCGCCAGGCCTACGACGACTTCGCGCTGCCGCTGCGGATGGCGCTCTGGCTGGCGGCGGTGCCGCTGCTCCTCTTCAGCGCCCTGCGGCGGAAACCCGCCCTGGCCCTCGCGCCGATCGCCGCCTCGGTCGCGGCCGCCGAGCTGGGCC
>JALZHV010000056.1 GCA_030860625.1 Actinomycetota bacterium | reverse complement strand
ATGACGAGCCGCTGGATCTCCGAGGTGCCCTCGAAGATCGTGTAGATCTTCGAGTCGCGGTGCATCCGCTCGACCGGGTACTCGCGGGTGTAGCCGTTGCCGCCGAGGATCTGGATCGCCCGCTCGGTCACCCAGACGGCGACCTCGCCGGCCTTCAGCTTCGACATCGAGCCCTCGGCGTTTTCGAATTTGTGGCCCTGGCGGCCCATCCAGGCGGCCCGCCAGACCAGCAGCCGGGCGGCGTCGATCTCCATCTTCATGTTGGCGAGATCGAAGGCGATCGACTGGTTTTCGACGATCTTGCGGCCGAACTGTTCCCGCTCTTTGGAGTACTCGAGCGCGTACTCGTAGGCGGCCCGGGCAATGCCGAGCGCCTGGGCGCCGACGGTCGGGCGGCTGGCCTCGAAGGTCTGCATCGCCGCCTGCGATTTCGACTTCTTGCCTTCGCGGACGCGGGCGAGCCGTTCGTCGAGCTTCTCTTTGCCGCCCAGCAGGCAGGAGCCCGGGACGCGGCAGTCGTCGAGGTGGACGTCGGCGGTGTGGGAAGCGCGGAGGCCGTGCTTCTTCACCTTGGCGCCCTGCTCGCAGCCCTTGGTGCCGGGCGGGATCACGAAAGCGGCGTGGCCGCGCGAGCCGAGCTCACGGTCGACCGAGGCGATTACGACGTGGACGTTGGCGATGCCGCCGTTGGTCGCCCAGGCCTTCTGGCCGTTGAGCACCCATTCGTCTTTGGCCTCGTCGTATTTGGCGCTGGTGCGGATGCCGGAGACGTCGGAGCCCGCGTTCGGCTCCGAAGCGCAGAAGGCGGCGACCTTGACGTCGTCCGGGGTCCCGAAGCACTGCGGGATCCACTCGCCCATCTGCTCCGGGGTTCCCTGCCCGAAGATCGCCGCGACCGCGAGCGTCGTGCCCATGATCGCCATGCCGATCCCGGCGTCGCCCCAGAAGAGCTCCTCGTTGGCGATCGGCAGCGTCAGCCCGGCCGGGTCGGCCCAGAACTGGCCGACGGCTTCGAAGCCGTAGAGGCCGATCTTGGCGGCCTCCTCGATCACGGGCCAGGGGGTTTCCTCGCGCTCGTCCCACTCCTCGGCGGCGGGGCGGACGACGTTCTCGGCGAAGCCGTGAACCCAGTCGCGGATGTCCTCCTGGTCCTGGTTGAGCTCGAGCGTGAATTTGGGGCCGCTCTGATCGTCGGAAGCGCTGTTCGCCTCGTTGAGGAGGGCGTTGGCGTCCACGTCGGCGACGCTTGAGGAATCGGTCATGGCCGGAAGATTACACAGAACGGTGTTGCGTCACGGGGGCCTGGCTCGGCAGCCAGTTCAGACGTCGCGCAGGTCGAAGGCGCGCAGCCCTTCGCTGCCCTCGTCGGTGCAGTCGAAGAAGCGGCGGTTGACGCAGCCGTAGGCCTCGCCGGACCCCTCGTAGGCCTGCTCGACCGAGAACTGGCAGTGCGGCAGCGGCTCGCCGGTCATCTTCACGCCGCCGAACCCGCCTGGCTCCAGCACCGCCGCCAGCTCGACCTCCGCCCCGTAGACCTCCTGCATGCAGCCGACGTACTGGTCGCCGGTGAGGCGGTCGACGAAGCTGTAGAGGTAGCGGCAGCCGAGTTCGACGCAGCCGCGCGGCTCGACCATCTTGTCGCAGAAGGAGCGGCACTGGCGGCACTCGCCGACCTCGGTGCGCGTAGCGGTCATGGAAGAAGTCTAGAGAGACGGGATCGCGGAACCAAGCGGTTTGCCGCGTTCAGGCCGCGATCGCGTCAGGGCCCAGCAACTGGTTGATTTCGTAGCGCAGGTGGGGCGAGACCTGGACGCGGAAGTCTTCGCCGGTCCTCAGCTTCTTCGGCCCTTCGCTGGTCTGGACCACGAAGTGGACCCCGGCCTCTCCCTTGTGGTCCTCGAACAGCGACTTCAGTTCGTCCATCACCTTCGGGTCCTTCAGTCTCTGGAGGTCGATCGAGAGCTGCAGCGGCCCGCTCGGCAGCGCCGTCACCTTCTTCGGCGCGGCGGCGATCTCCTCAGCGTCGGGTTCGAAGCGCTGCGCCTCCTGCACGACCAGCTTCGTCTCGCCGCGGTCCTTGTGGTCGAGGCGGCCGCGGACGAGGACGATCGCGTCGGGCTCGATCACCTGCGCGCTCTCGGCCTGGTCGGCCTTGAAGACGAGCATCTCGACCTGCCCCTCGACGTCGTCGAGCGTCGCGAACATCATCTGGTTGCCGCTCTTGGTGCGGATCTTTTTGCAGTCGACGACGATGCCGCCGACCGTCACCCAGGCGCCGTCGGGCTTGCCGGCGAGCTGGGCGAGGCTGCAATCGACCCGCGCCCGCAGCGCCGGCCCGACTTCCGTCAAGGGGTGTGAGGAGAGGTAGGTGCCGAGGGTCTCCTTCTCCATCGCCAGGAGCTCGGCGCGGTCGAACTCCGCGGCCGGGATCGGCGGGCGGTGGTGGGCCTGCGGCTGCGCCGTCTCCCCCCCGCCGTCGCCGCCGAAGTCGAAGATCGAGCCCTGGCCGAGCTGGGCGTCCTCCTGGGCCTTGCTGCCCGCCGACTGCGCCGCCGGCAGCGTTTCCAGCATCCCTTTGCGGCTGTCTTCGGTGGAGTCGAAGGCGCCGCATTTGATCAGGCATTCGATCGCCCGTTTGTTGACGGCGCGGCAGTCGACCCGTTCGCAGAAGTCCCAGATCGACTCGATCGGTTTCTCCTCGCGCGCCCGCAGGATCGCCTCGACCGCCGCGTGACCGACGTTCTTGACCGCGTCGAGGCCGAAGCGGATCGCCTTTTCGGAGACGACGAAGCTGTGGTCGGACGAGTTGATGTCCGGCGGCAGGACGTCGATCTCCATCTCCGCGCAGCGGTTGACGAAGAAGGGCACCTTGTCTTTGGTGTTCATCACCGAGGAGATCACCGCCGCCATGTACTCGGCCGGGTAGTTGGCCTTGAGATAGGCGGTGCGGTAGGCGATCAGCGCGTAGCAGGCGGCGTGGGACTTGTTGAAGGAGTAGTCGGCCGCCTTCTCCATCAGCCCCCAGAGGTCGGCGGCGACCTTGTCGGCGGTCCCGGAGGCCTTCATCCCTTCGAGGAACTTGGTCTTCATCGTCGCCATCAGGTCGCGCTTCTTCTTGCCGATCGCCTTGCGCAGGTCGTCCGCCTCGGCCGGGCTGAAGCCGGCCATCCGCTTGGCGATCTCCATCAACTGCTCCTGGTAGAGGACGCAGCCATAGGTCGGCTCGGTGATCGGCCGCAGGCGCTCGTCGGGGTAGGTGACCGCGGCGGGGTTGCGCTTGCCCTTGGCGTAGGTCGGGATGTAGTCCATCGCGCCGGGGCGGTAGAGCGAGACGAGGGCGACGATGTCGTCGAACTCGGTCGGCCGCACCTTCTTCATCGCGTCCCGCATGCCCTCGGACTCGAGCTGGAAGACGCCGGTCGAGTCGCCCTTGGCGAGCATCTCGAACGTCTTCGCGTCGTCCATCGGGATCTCGCCGATGTCGAGCCGCTCGCCGCGCGAGCGCTCGATGATCGCGATCGCGTCCTCGATCACGTCGAGGTTGCGGAGGCCGAGGAAGTCCATCTTCAGCAGCCCGATCTCCTCGATCGGCCCCATCGAGTACTGGGTCACGATCTTGTACTGGCGCTCGGGCTTGCCGGACCCGTTGCCGTTGCCGTTCGGGGCCGCCGGGGCGCTGCGATCCTCGGCCAGCTGCAGGGGGACGATCTCGTGCAGGGGCCGGTCGGCGATGACGACGGCGGCGGCGTGGATCGAGTTGTTGCGGATGATCCCCTCGAGGCCCTGGGCGACGTCGATGATCTTCTTCGCGTCGGGCTCGGAGTCGTAGGTCCGTTTCAGCTCCTGCCCCTTCTTCAGGCAGTCGTCGAAGGAGGGGTTGCGCCCCATGATCGGCTCGGGGATCTGCTTCGCCAGCTTGTCGCCGGTGGCGTAGTCGTAGCCGAGCACGCGGGCGGCGTCGCGGGTGGCGGCGCGCGGCGCCATCTTGCCGAAGGTGATGATCTGGGCGACCGACTCGCGGCCGTATTTCTCGCCGACGTAGCGGATCATCCGCTCGCGCCCGCGGACCGAGAAGTCGATGTCGATGTCCGGCATCGATTTGCGACCGGGGTTGAGGAAGCGCTCGAAGAGGAGGTCGTTGGCAAGCGGGTCGAGGTCGGTGATGTTGAGGGAGTAGGAGACGATCGAGCCGGCCGCCGAGCCGCGGCCCGGGCCGACCGCGACGCCGTTTTCCTTCGCGTAGCGGACGAAGTCCCAGACGATCAGGAAGTAGGAGGAGAAGCCCATCTCCTCGATCACCCCGAGCTCGAACTCGAGCCGCTCGACCGCCTCGGCCGGCGGCGGGTCGCCGTAGCGGGCGCGGAGGCCGTCGGCGGCGATCCGCCGCAGCATCGCCTCCGGCGTCTCCTCGCTTTCGGTCGGGTATTGCGGCAGCAGCAATTTGCCGAGCTCGATCTCGATGTCGCAGCGTTCGGCGATCTCCAGCGTGGTCGGGACCGCCTCCGGCCACTCGGCGAACGAGTCCGCCATTTCCTCGTTGCTCTTGATGTAGAACTCGTTGGTGTCGAAGCTCATCTTCGGCGCCTGCAGAGTCGACTTCGTCTGCACGCAGAGCAGCGCCGCGTGGTTGTCGAAGTCCTCGCGCCGCAGGTAGTGGACATCGGCGGTGCCGACCAGCGGCCGCCCGAGCTCGCGGGCGAAGCGGGCGATCCCCTCGTTGGCCTTGTCCTGCTCGGGGATCCCGTTCTTCTGGACCTCGAAGTAGACCTGCTCGGGCCCGAAGGCTTGGATCAGGTCGTCGAGGTGGGCGCGGGCGTCGTCTGCGCGCTCTTCGATCAGGCGGCGGCAGAAGCGGGACTGCAGGCAGCCGGTAAGGACGATGACGCCGGCGGAGTGCCGCGAGAGCAGATCCATGTCGACGTTGGCCTTGCCGCGCGAGAAGCCCTCGAGGAAGCCGGCGGAGGTGAGCTTGACGAGGTTCGAGAACCCCTCGTTGGTCTCGGCCAGCAGGGTCAGGTGGTTGCGCTCGTAGCGCGTCTGCTCCTTGATCGCGTGGCGGTCGTCGACGAGGTAGGCCTCGAGACCGGCGATCGGCTTGATCCCGTGCTTCTTGCAGGCCTTGTAGAGGTCGACGGCGCCGTTCATGACACCGTGGTCGGTCAGCCCCAGGGCCGGCTGGCCGAGCTCCGCCGCCCGCTTCGCCATTGCGTCGATCTTGCAGGCGCCATCAAGCAGCGAGTACTCGCTGTGGGCATGGAGATGTACGGCCGAGGCGGTGCTCACGAGGTCGGTCGATGATGCCAACCACGGCGGTCGGACCCTCCACCTCTCGTCACACTTCCGCGCTAGTTACGGGGTACTTCAGAGCTGGGTGGCCAGCAAAGCGCCGACGATGCTCGCGCTCATGCCGACCACAGACAGCACCATCGTCCGCTGAAGGGCGTCGAAGCGAGCATCCACCGAGTTGAAACGAGAATTCATCTCCTTCCGGAGTTCACCGATGCCGGCATCCGTGTCCGCGCGCAGCTCACGGATTTCTCCTTTGACCTCGCTGAAGCCCTTGTCCATCCGCTTCGCGAGGTCGTCCAGCCGCTCGTCGGTCCACGCTTCTCTTGCCATCACTGCCATGGTGGCAGCTTACGAGGCATTTTGTCTGCGGTGGTGCGCAGATCGCAAAATCTTCGCCTCGAAAGTTGAGTGACTTCGTGACTTAGGCGCAGACCCAGGCGCTACCGCCCGAGTCGGCCCAGATTTCCGCGGCGATCCGGTCCTGTTCGGCCTTCGGGGCTTCGTGCGGCAGGCCCTGGCCGCCGTAGGCTTCCCAGGTCGAGGGGATGATCTGGTAGGCGCCGCCGGCGCCGCTCGAGGGGTTGAGGGCGCTGTAGTTGCCGCCCGACTCGCACATCACGATGTAGGTGGGGATCGCGTAGGGGCCGCCGAGCCAGCGGCCGACCTCTTCTTCGGCTTCGGCCTCGGAGGCCGCTTCGGCTTCGGCCGCGCGCGCGGCCTGGACCTGGTCGACCCATTCGGCGATGTCTTCTTTCAGGGTCGCCAGCGCAGCTTCCCGGCTGGCGCTGAGCGACTGCAGCTCGGCGGCGGTCTCCTGGGCGGCTTCGCGGACGGCGCCGATCTGCGCCCGCGCCTCTTCCAGGCGCTCCTCGTAGGCGATTGCCTCGGCCTCGAGCTCGGCCACTTTCACCACCTCGCGGCGCACCGCCTCGCGCACTTCGGCGACGCGGTCGGCGAGGGCGCTGTCGGATTCGGAGATCGCCCGCAGGTATTCGCTGCGGGTGAGGAGGTCCTGGTAGTCGCTCGATTCGAAGACGAGGCTCGCCGCGCTGGGGGTGCCGCTCTCGTAGATCGCCACCAGCCGCTCGGCGAGGACGCGGCGCGCGCGGCGCAGGCGCGCTTTCTCCTCGGCCAGGCGGCGCTTGGTCAGCTCCAGCTTCCGGGCCAGCTCGGCGCTCCGTTCGCGGCCTTCGGCGAGGAGGCCGCTGAGCCGCTCCTCGCGCGCGGCCGCGGCCTCGGCTTCCGTTTCGACGCTCGCCAGCCGCGCCGTCGTCGACTGCAGCTCGGAGGCGAGAGCGCTCGCCTCGTCCCTCGCCGCGGCGAGCTTCGCCTCGAGCTTCTCGGCTTCGGTCGCCCCGGCCCCGCCGGCAGCGACGAGCGCCGCCAGCAGCGCGCAGAGCAGCGCCGCGGCGCAGATCCCGAGGAGATCTTGTCTTAGCCCGAGCGGCCGCACGAACGCCCGAGGCTAGCGAGCGGGCCCGGAAATCCCTGCAAGTAGACGATAAGCCGCAAGCGAACTTGCGGGCGGCGAATCAGCCTTCCGGGACTTCGCGGGTGGCGAGGTACGCCGCACCCGCGGCGGCTGCCGCGAGGCCGACCCCGAGCGCGACGCGGCCGTGGCCGCCATAGCGGCGACGCAGGTAGCGGCTCGCCAGCCGCACCGTCTTTCTTCCGATCCAGGCGTAGATCATCGCTCCGACTCCCCTACCCGCTCGCGCAACCGGTACGCCATCCGCGACTGCAGCGACCAGAGCTCGATGAAGCCGGGCGAGGCGGTCTGCGAGAAGAGCCCGCCGGACTCGGCGAAGCTGGCCAGCTCGCCGTCGTAGACGGCGTTCGGCGAGGAGCGGGTGACGACGCGGACGCCGCCCTTGAACAGGCGCAGGCCGATCTCCCCGGTCACCTGCGCGTTGACCGCGTCCATGTAGGCGTCGAGGTCGGAGCGCAGCGGCTCCCACCAGAGCCCGGCGTAGACGAGGTAGCCCCATTTCTGATCGAGGGCCGGCTTGAACTGGTTCTGGTGGATGGTGCCGACCAGCCGCTCGAGCTCCTCATGGGCGGTGAGGAGAATCGCCGCGGCCGGGACCTCGTAGATGTCGCGCACCTTGAGGCCGACGATCCGGTCCTCGATGTGGTCGACGATGCCGACGCCGTGGCGACAGCCGATCTCGGCCGCCCGTTCGAGCAGCTCGACCAGCTCCAGCCGCTCGCCGTTAAGCGAGACAGGCACGCCGGCCTCGAAGCCGACCGTCACCGTCTCCGCCTCGTCGGGCGCGTCCTCGGGGCGGGTGACGAGCTGGAAGACGTCGTCCTCGGGCGCGTGGTCGAGCTCCTCGATCCAGCGCCCCTCCGAGGAGCGGCCCCAGAGGTTGTCGTCGATCGAGTAGGGCGCGACCTCGGTGCCGCCCTTGACCGGGATCCCGTGCTCGCGGGCGTAGGCGATCTCCTCCTCGCGGCCCATCTCCCAGGAGCGGACCGGCGCGATCGTCTT